>NZ_JBFUCI010000020.1:0-32488 GCF_056405335.1 Variovorax sp. P1_H12_2 | reverse complement strand
CGTCGTCTGCTTCATCGCCGCCCCGCCGGGGAGCTGTCCGACCTGGGCGCGGTCGACGGCTGTCGTCGACGTGGCCATGCGGATGCCGTTGCCCGTCTGGAAGTCCAGCGCCACCGACTGAATGTAGGTCGCATCGACCATGTCGCCGACCTTCACCTGCGCCAGGTTCTTGACCCGCGGGTCGACCATCACCGCGAACTCATTGCCCTCCGGACCCTTGAGGGTCACGATGCGGTTCTTCGCGTCGATCGCCGTCACCAGCGCGGAGATCGAAACCTCTTTCAACATGTCCCGGACATCCAGCACCTTCGGTGAGGCCGAAGGCGTGCTCGGCTGCGCCATGGCCGGCGCACTGAATGCCAGCGCCGAAGCCAGGGCGAGAACTGTGTAGTGGGCTGCTTTCATTTTTAGATTTTCCTTTTTGTGTCCGGATAGACGGACCGCTCGCGGTACCCATGCCAGATCAGATGACCTGATATCGCGGTGATCGCTCGCACCCCGCCCTACCGATTTTCCCGATTGCCGTGCGGCCCGCAATCCGGACGGCCACGCAGAAATACGTACGTGGCCCTAGGTGGGCACCGGGATAGGCCATCAGGTTCGCTTGACGTAAAAACGGCCAGCGCGTCGAACTACACGATGACTTATTCGATCCCAGGGACTTCCATGCAGCTTTCCATTCGGCCCCGCGGGGCCAGGACCTTCGCCTTCTCATCCATCGCCGCCCTGCTGCTCGGCGTGGCACCCATGGAGCAGTCCGCAGCGCAGCCTGCAGCGACTGCGCCGGGACCCGTCGTCTTCCTCGACCAGGGCTGGACGCCGGCCGAACGGGCCTGGTACTACCAGGTCTCTCAGGGCTCGGCCGTGTTGTCCTACGACCTGTTCCTGAACCTCGAGCAGGCCGGCAGCCAGGAACTGTTCCGCTCCGACGCCAACAGCGACCGCTTCGGCCTGATCACCCAACCGGCCGATCCGCAGAACAATCCCGATGCACTGCCGATCGGGCTGAGCAAGACGATCGTCAAGAGGAAGGGCAGCAGCGTGGAAGACGTGCAGCTCGGCCTGACTTGCGCCGCGTGCCACAACGCCCAACTCAACTACCAGGGCAAGCGCATCCGTATCGATGGCGGCGTCGCCAATACCTTCGACATGTTGGGCTACGTGACCGCCCTCGACGATGCGATGCAGGCCACGCTGGCGGACAAGCAGAAGTTCGATCGCCTGGCGGTCAAGCTCGGCGCGATGAGTGCGGACGCGAAGAGCGAACTGGGCAAGCGCTTCGAGCGCGAAGCCGCCCCGATTCGCGACTACCGCACGCGCACGCTCGCGACGCCGACCCTCTGGGGGCCGTCGCGGATCGACGCCATCTCCGCCATCGTCAACCGGCTGCTGGCGATCGAGACCAACATCCCGCAGAATTCGTCCACCCCGCTCGCGCCGACCAAGCCGCCCTTCCTGTGGAACGCGCCGCACGGTTCGTGGACCCAGTGGCGGGCCTCGCAGCAGGACCCGATCAATCGCAACCTCGTCGAATCGATGGGCGTCTACCTGCCGATGAACCTGCACGCCAAGTCGCCAGAGGAAGGGCTCTTCGATTCGAATGCACAGCTGCTCAACCTGCAGCAGATCGAGAACCAGTTGACGCGGCTCGCGCCGCCCAAGTGGCCGGAAGAGGTCTTCGGCCGGATCGACCGCCAGAAGGCCGCCGTCGGCAAGGCGCTGTTCTCGAACCATTGCGCGAGTTGCCACAACGCCTGGCCCTACACGTGGACGCCGCCGAACAAGTATGGCAAGCGCTTCCTGGAGGTCGGCGTGGTGCCGCAGAAGTACGTCGGCACGGACCCGGGCCAGTTCGACAACCTGCGGCCCTACGCCATCACGGGCAACCTCGCGCCCTACCTTCCTGGACCCTTCAAGGACAAGGAAGTCATCCCGACGGGCGCCCTGTACTTGATCACGCAAAAGCTGGTTCTGGACAAGGCACTGTCCGAGCTGAAACTGGATGAACAGCAAACCGCCAACCTCCACGGCTACCGCGAGTTGCCGGCGCCCCGCCAGACGGAAGACGCGTACAAGGCGGCGCCGCGCGACGGCGTGTGGGCCACGCCGCCGTTCATGCACAACGGCTCGGTGCCCAATCTCTACGAAATGCTGATCCCGGCCAAGGAGCGCACCAAGAAGTTCTATGTCGGTCGCGAATTCGACCCCGTCAAGGTGGGCCTGGACACCAGCGGCAAGAGCGGCACCTTCCTGCTCGACACCTCGCTGAGAGGCAATTCGAACAGCGGCCATTCATTCGAGAACGGGCCGCGCGGCAATGGCGTCGTCGGTCCGCTGCTTACGGAAGCGCAGCGTTGGGCGCTGGTCGAATACCTGAAGTCGATTCCGGAAGAACCTGGACGGGCTACGCCCTTCGGCGGCCCGCCGAATGCGGTCACGGGGACCAGCAAATGGTCTCGCCACTAAGCGAAGGCTGAACCATGTCCGACCACGTCGATGGCCCGCGCCAGATCGGTGACCCCTCGGCCGACCTGACCGATCTTTTTGCCTTCACCAGCCCGGCGGACCCGAACCGCACCGTGCTGGCGGCGAACGTGTTCCCCTCCGCCGGCACGCAGGCGATGTTCTCGAACGCCATCGACCACGCCATCGTCGTGCGCCGGCTGACGATCGCTGGCACGGGCGAGCAGACCAAGTTCAGATCGAGCGATCCGGAGCTTCGATTCACTTTCCGCTTCGACGTGCTGGAGCGCGCCGCGGAAGGCAAGAGGCCGGTGCAACGCGGCACCTGCACGCTGCCCGGCGGCCAGACGATCCGCTTCGTCGTCGACGACGAGAAGGGATCGACCTCGGCCGACGGCACCTACCGCGTGTTCGCCGGGCTGCGCTCCGACCCCTTCTACCTGGCCTGGATCGTGGCCGAGATGAAGAAGTTTCCCAACTTGCTTCAGCACGACAACGTGTTGAGTTTCCTGATCGAGTTCGACACGCGCCGCGTGCTGGATCCGGCCAAGGGTTCCCTCTTCGGCGTCGTCGCCGAGACCATCCCGATACCGAAGCCCGGTGGCTTCATCGGCCACGAGCCGCCGCGCATCGACTGGGTCGGCCGCCCCGAGCAGACCAACATGCGGCTGAACAACAACGGGATGACTGGAACCGACGACCTGCGCGACCTGTGGAACCAGCAGACGCCCTTCGCGATCTCGGAGGAGTTCATGCCCCTGTTCCGCAAGCGCATGGTCGACAGCCTGAAGAACTGGGACCTGCGCGACGGCAAGGCCGACTGGACGCCGGCGGCGCTGGCCGCCAACGCCAACATGTTCCTCGACGACTTCATGGTCATCGATGTCGCGAAACCCACCTCGGACACCAGCCACCTGGAGATCGAGAAAAGCACGCTCGCGGGCCGTCCGCATCAAACGGGCGGGGGCCGCACGGTCGACGCGAACGTCATCGACATCCTGCTCACCTGGATGGTGAACCACGACCGGGAGTTCCTGCAGGGCGGCTCGACCGGTGCGACCAAGCCGGGCACATCGACCTTCCCCTACCTGGCCTCGCCGAACGCGGAACTCCAGAACTTGGCCTTCTCCGTCGATCTCGCCGCGCCGCCCGAGCAGGTCTGGGCCCTCATCGGCGGCTTCGGCGGTCACTGGCATCCACTGATCGCGAGCATCCGATTGACCGGCACCGGGGTCGGTCAACTGCGCACGATCGAGACCATCGACGGCAAGCAGATCATCGAACGGCTCGACGCGATCGACAACGCGCAACGAAGCTACCGCTACACCTCGATCGCCGGTATCCCGGCCACGGACTACACCGGCATGCTGGACGTCAAGCCCAAGGGCAACGGCAGCTCGGTCGAGTGGCGGGTGCAGTACATGCCCGGCGGCCAGCCCGACATCATCGTGAAGACCATCAGCTCGACGCTCCTGAAGGCCGGCCTCGAAAGCCTGAAGCCGCGCTTCGGGGTCCCCAAATGATCGCCGAACCCGATCTCGCGACCGGTCCCGTGCAGGCCACCGACGGCATCATCGCCGCCATCAACCTGCGAAGCACGCTCGCGCAATCATGGAACCGCTTCTGGCACGCGCCGCTGCGGGCGGGCATCGCCGAGGGCCTCCTCGAGCAGGAACAGCTCAACGCGCAGTTCCTGGGTGATCTGGAAGCCTATGACCGGCTGGAGCAGTTGGCAGGTCACCTGATGCGGCGGGATCCGGACTCCGCACGCACGGCGCTCATCGAGGCCCAGGTCGCAGCATCGACCCATCGCTTCGCCCATGCGAGGGAATGCCTCGCACGAGCCACGCAGCGAGGCTGTCCCGCGCTCGACGCGGAGCGGCTCGCGATGAGCATCGACCAGGCCTGCGGCACATCGCTGGAAGCGCTGCTGCAACAGAGGCTGCGCCTCGCCGAGCGCCCGGGACGTCTGGAGGACTGGGTGCCGCTGGGCTCCCTGCTGGCCGACCTGGGCGAATTCGACGCCGCAGAGCGCGCCTACTGCCGCGCGCTGGGCGCCTACCGCGATGTCTCGCCATTTGCGGTCGCATGGGTCTGCTTCCAGTTGGGTGTGCTGTGGGGTGAACGCGCACCACAGGCCCAAACGGAGCGCGCGGCCCGTTGGTACGCCAAAGCAATCGACTACCTGCCCGGCTACGTCAAGGCACGCGTGCACCTTTGCGAGATCCACCTGGCCGAAAACCGCGGCGCTCAGGCTCGCGCGTTGCTGGTTCCGGCGCTCGAGAGCGGCGACCCGGAAGTCAGCTGGCGTCTTTCCGACGTGGCGCTCGCGCTGGGCCGGTCGGCCGAAGCGCAGGCGCTGACGGAGGCCGCCCGCAGCGGCTTCGAGCGCCTGCTGGCCAGGCATCCGCTCGCCTTCGCGGACCACGCGGCGGAGTTCTATGCCGGCAGCGGCGACGATGCGCGCCGGGCGTTCGAACTGACCCGCGTCGACCTCGCGAACCGTCCGACGCTGCGGGCCTTCGAGTCGGCCCATGAGGCGGCGATACGGGCCGGCGAGGCACTGGAAGCCGCAGACATCCTGGCTGCGGCCCGCCAGCGCTGGGGAGCGACGCCCGCCTTCAGGCAGTCGCCGCTGGCCGCCCTGCCGCTACACCCGGAGACCGGCCATGCCGATTGACCGCAGGACCTTCGTGCTCGGCAGCGGCATCGCTGCCGCCGGGGGCGCGCTCGCATCTCTGGGTGCGGTCGCTGCCGTCGACCGGATGGCCGGGCCGCTGCCGGCCGCTGCGGCAACTCCGATGCGCGACGTCGCCGCCGGTCCTTCGTTCGAACTGCGGATCCTGGGATGGGATGCCAGCGACGACCGTATGGCCCTGGCGTCGCCGCCGGCCGGCGACGCCACCGGCTGGATCGCGATCGATTCGCAATGGCGGGGCGCGTGGCGCTGAGCCAACCCGACAAACCCGCTGCCTCGACGTACCCGTTCACTCCAGGGACCTGACATGAAACTTGTTCGCCATCCGACCCGGACCGCTCTCCTGCTCTTCGCCGCCCTGCCCCTCTCGGCACTCGCCCACACCGGCGTCGACCATGGTCTTCACCATGGCCTCATGGCGGGATTCCTGCATCCACTGACAGGCGCGGATCACCTGGTCGCGATGGTGGCGGTCGGGCTCTGGAGCGCCCTCGCGGCACGCCGCTGGCCGGATCTGCTGGCGGCCCCTGCGGCCTTTGCGCTGATGCTGCTGGCCGGAGCGCTCCTTGGCATGGCCGGCGTTCGCCTTCCCGCCGTGGAGTCGTCGATCGCGGTCTCGCTGCTGGTGCTCGGCCTGCTGGTCATGACGCAACGCCGGCTGCCTGCGCCGATGGCGGGCTTGCTGGTGGGCTTGTTCGCGCTCTTTCACGGCCACGCGCATGGGCAGGAACTGGCGAGCGAGTCCGACGCGACACTGGCTCTCGCGGGCATGCTGGCGGCATCGCTCCTGCTGCATGCCTCGGGCATCGCCTTGGGCGCCACGCTGCGCCGTGCGCAGCCCTGGTGGCCCCGGCTGGCCGGCCTCTTCGTCGTCGCCTTCGGTGCCACGATGCTCGGCGCCTGGGCCTGACGTCTCGCACGCTGCCCCCCCAAACACTGAACACTGACAAAGGATCGCCATGCACTTTCAATGTCGCCCGGTCGATGCGTCGTTCTTCGACACCGCGCCCATGCAATTCAAGAACGTCGTCGATCTCGATGCACCGGCATCCAAGGTCTTCGCCATCTTCGAAGACGGCGAGTCCTGGCCCCATTGGTTCCATGCCATCCACAAAGTGGTCTGGACCAGCGACAAGCCGTATGGCGTCGGCACCACCCGCACTGTCTCGCTGGCCGCCGCCACGCTCGACGAACACTTCTTCATCTGGGAGAAGGATCGCCGCATGGCGTTTTACGTGACCGGCTCCTCCATGCCGCTCACCCACGCGATGGCGGAGGACTACCAGCTCGAAGAGACCGAGCCCGGCAAGACCCGGTTCACCTAYCGCGTTGCGATGGACCCGCATCTCACGATCAGCATGGGCGGGCCACTGTCGAAGATGTATTTCGAATCGATGTTCGAGAGCGCCTGCAAGAACTTGAAGACCTATGTCCAGCCGTGAGCGGGGGAACCCCGAATCGCACCATGCCTGGACTTCTCGACGGTCGCGGTGCCAGGGTTCAGGCCGACGGCGATGATCGCCGCCTCCGATCGCCAACCCTTGGCCGCCAGCAGCTTCGCGCGATCTTTTCGCCCCATGCTCGGGTGCGGAGCCGATCGGCCGCCACAACCTGCGTGACTATTTCGGGAACATGAACTGCGCTTGCACCCGTATCTGCCAGTTGGCGCCGTTGTCAGGCTTCACGGCGTTGTAGTACGCCGAGAGCTGCGTGTTCACCGGCAGCTTGCCGAGGTGGAAGATCTTCCCAATGCCGCCGCCGAGAGGCACCGTCCATCGCTGGCTGCTGTCGGCCTTCCAGTCGGCCGTGATGATCGGGGCGGTGGTGAGATAGAAGCCGCCGCTGAAGTTGTAGTTGATGAAGGGCTGGAGCAGGAAGTTGTTGTATGAGCCGCCCTGCCTGCTGCTGCTCACCGACCAGATGTTGTTGAACAGCGCGCCGTAAACCCACGGGCTGCCGTGGTCGAGATGCAGCACCACAGCCGACGGACCCAGGCCCCAATTCTTGTTGCCCAGCTCCGAACTGCTGTTGGTGGGCATCTGCACCACCGGGCCGGCGCCCCAGATCCATTTGCCGGGGTTGGCCGGCGAGAGAAAGGCGGTCATCACCACATCGCCGACGCCGCTGGTGCTGTCGATGCCCGGGCCCAGCGCCGGCATCGAGATGACCGGCAGGATCGTGCGCGTGATGATGTTCCAGTCCTTGTTGACCGAGATCGGGATCACCGGCTGGATGTTGAGGATGTTCTGCGTCCCCTTCTCCGGCCCGTAATTCAGGTTCGTGTTGTTCTGGAACGGAACGCTGATCAGGTTGCCGACCGGATTYTGKGCMAGCTTCGCGAGCTCTTCCGCGCTCATCTCCGCCTGTGCCTGCAGAGTCGCGCACGCTGCGACGGTCACGGCGACGCGTGATACCCAGGCTGAAGACCTGAACGACATCGAGGGCACCCTTAGTTTCGAGCAGGCCATTATGGACACCCGCTCTCGAGGTCGCCATCCCGGCGCCCACTCATGGGCACGTACGTGCACCCACCCCACCCCCATCAGCCTCGACGCTCCCGGACATACGCCGGAGTCTGGCCGGCCCACATTCGGGTGACTGCCACAATCCACGGTCGGCAAAATCGTGAGATGCGAGTTGCGGCATGTGGCCGTGCAGCCGGAGCACGCCTCTGCCCAAACCTGATGGCGCCGCATCGGTGGCTACACAAGCCCGGCGCCTGGACGACGGGATACTCTCTTCATACGCACCATGGAACATGAACCAGACCCGCACGCCGAGCTGACGGCGGACCGGCTGCGCTTCGAGCGCCTGTTGTCGGAACTTTCGGCGAGCTTCATCAACCTGGAGCCGCAGTACATCGACCGCGCCATCCAGGACAGCCTCCAGCGCATCGTCGGAACGCTGGAGATCGATCGCTGCACCCTTCACCGCCTCGACCCCTTGACCGGATGGATCGAGATCACGCATTCGTTCGCGGTCGAGGGCGTCGAGCCGGTCCCGAAAGCGTTGCCGTCGCGCTCCCTGTTTCCCTGGATCATGTCGAGGTCGCTGCGAAACCTGCCAACGGTGTTCGAGCGGCTCGACGACCTGCCACCCGAGGCGGACAGCGACAAGGAAGGTTTGATCGGCGTCGGGCTCAAGTCTCACGCGACGATACCGATCGTCGTCGCCGGCGATCTGCACGGCTCGCTGAGCTTCAGCTGCGTGCGGGCCGAACGCTCATGGCCCGACAGCCTGCTGGCACAGTTGAGGCTGCTGACCCAGGTATTCGGCAGCGCGCTGGCCCGCAAACAGGCCCAGGAGGCGCTTGACATCGCGATCGGATTTGAACGTTTGGCAAGCAGCATCCTGGCCTCTCTGGTGCTGGTCCAGCCAGGCATGGAAGGCAGCGCCATCGGATCCGGCCTGCAGCAGTTCGGTGAGTTCGTGGGGGCAGAGCAGGTCTCCCTCTGGGAGCATGTCGGCGTCGAAGCGCACTTCAGCCCCGCCCGGCGCTGGGATGCGCAGGGGGTCGATGCTCCGGCCCCCGCGGAAATGTCCGGCCTGCTGCCTTGGGTCAGTGCCCAGGTGGCGGCCGGCCAGGTCGTTCGCTTGCCGCGCCTTGCCGATCTGCCGCCCGTGGCATCGCAGGACCGGTTTGCGCTGGAGGCCGGAGGCGTTCGTTCGTTGATGGTCGTGCCGATCTCGGTGGCCGGGCGGATCGAGGGCGCGCTGTCGATCGCCAGCGTGGCACGCGAGCAACCGTGGCCCGAAGCGCTGACGCCCGGCATCGCCCTGCTGGCCGGCGTCTTCGCCAGCCTGCACGCGCACGAGACCGCCGAGCGGCGCAAGCTGGCGGCGGAGGTCGAGGCAGCGCATTGGCGTGAGCGGCTGGCCCATCTGGTTCGCGTCCATACGGCTGGCGAGATGTCGGTCGCCTTGGCCCACGAGATCACCCAGCCGCTGGGCGCGATCGAAAACTATGCGATGGCAGCGCGCCGCCGCGCCGAAACGGCGATGCCCGACTTGCCGAGGGTGGTCGAGCTCCTGGACAAGGTCATCGGCCAGGCGACCCGGGCCGGCGATGTCGTGACACGCATGCGAGGCATGGCGCAGCGCCATGATCTGGACCCGAAGCCGATCGACATCATGCGGGCGGTCGACGAATGCATCGGCATGGTCAAGACAGACTGCGATCTGCGCGACATCCACGTTCACTCGGCCCCAAGCGGAAGGCTGCCGGTCGTGACGGTCGACGAGATCCACCTGCAGCAGGTCGTCCTCAACCTGCTGCGCAACGCGATGGAAGCGATCGACCTGGCCGGGCCAGGTGCGCGACGGGACATCGCCGTTGGAGTGACGGTCAACGACCATGAGGAGATCGAAGTGGCGGTGCGCGACAGCGGTGCCGGCATCCCCGAGGGCGACCTCGAACGCATCTTCGAATCCTTCTATTCGACCAAGTCCAGCGGCCTGGGCGTCGGCCTGGCGATCGGTCGCAAGCTCATCGAGGCCCACGGCGGCAAGCTCTGGGCCTCGCACAATCCCGAAGGCGGCGCCCTGTTCCACTTCACCCTTCCCGTCGCCGCACCTGATTGACGCCTGATAGCCCGTTCGCGTTCAGCGCAAAAGGGGCCCCCCATTTATCCCTGGCTTTTGAACAATCGGTCACTGCAAGCGCGTACCCAAACGATTGCGTGGTTGAAGCGCAAGCGCGACCCGGTGGTCAGCATTCGATCGTCCGGGTGACCCGTACGGGTTGCAACCTCGGCAGTCAAAAAAACTCTCCTGACACCAACGTGACGATCCAGAGTGCACCGATGCATACCTTTGGCTGACGAGCACACCGCGATGCACAGCCGGATCCACGTACGTGATGCCGTGGCTGCCGGGATAGGTCGCTCGGCACGCCGGACTCACAATCCTTTCCAGGGGGCGAATGCGATCAGGAGGCCAACATGGAGCAACGACCTGGAATCACGTGGCTCGCGAGATTCCACGATGACCTTGCCTGGGACATCTTCACACTCGACTGCATTCTGGCGACCGCATTGGCGATGACGGTCGCAATTCTCGCGAGCCTCAGCGAGACATTCGCCGAACGACTGGTCGCCTTCGAGCGCTGGGTCTGGGCGCTGTTCGCCGTCCTGGCGACCGTCGCCGTGGCATGCCTGCTGCGCATCGTGGCGTCCGATCGACACGGACCTGCCGAGCTGAACGAAGAGGCCGAACCACTCGAGAGCCGCGAAGCTGGAGACGCTGCATGAACAGGACTTTCAGAAGCCTTTGGAACGCCGCATCGGGCACCTGGGTGGCGGCACCGGAGACCTCATCCCGCGGTCGGTGCACGGGTGGCAAACTGGCCGCGCTGGGCCTGGTGCTCGCTTGCGTCGCTTCTGCAGACGCGCAGACCTTGTACTGGGACACCAATGGCACCGCTGCGGGGCTGGGCGGCGCCGGCGTCTGGGACACGACCAACGCATACTGGAACACCAACTCGACGGGCACCGGCGGCACGGTGTCGGCATGGAACAACGGTAGTCTCAACAGCGCCGTCTTCGCCGGCACGGCTGGCGCGGTCACGCTCGGCATCCCCATCACCGCCGGCAACCTGACCTTCAACACCGCTGGCTACACGCTCAGCGGGTCGACCCTCACCCTTGGCGGGGGGACGCCGACCGTTACCACGACCGCTTCCGCAACCATCGGCTCCGTCATCGCCGGCACCACGGGCCTGATCAAGGCCGGCGCTGGCACCTTGACGCTCAGTGGTGCCAACACCTTCAGTGGCGGCATCACCGTCAATGCCGGCACGCTGAGCGTCAACGCCAACGCCGCCCTCGGCAACACCGCGAACGGCATCACCATGGCCGGTGGCACCGCGCTGAACCTCACCGGCTCGCTCGCCAACAGCCGGGTGGTCACCCTGACCAGCGGCAACGTCACCCTGAGCGGCGGGGCGACCGGGGCCCGCTTCACCGGCGCCGGCGGGCTCCTCGTGCAGTCGGGGGTCACCCTGAACAACAGCGCCAGCAACTACACCGGCCAGACCATTTTCAATGGGACTGGCACGGCCGCCGTCTCATTTTCGTTCGCCTCCATCGCCAACCTGGGCGTGGCCAGCGCCCTGGGCGCGCCGATCACGGCGGCCAACGGCACCGTTCTGGTGAACGCCTCCCAAGGCGGCACGACGGTGAACTACACCGGCAGTGGCGCCAGCAACTCCAACCGCAACTGGACGCTGCAGAACGCCATCAATGGGGGAAGCACTACGCTGCGCACTCAGGGCGCCGGTACCCTGACCCTGACCGGCGATATCCTGATGAGCGGCAACGGGCCGGTGGGCGGCACCTTCAACGCCGCTGGGGCCAACATGGCTTTGCTCGGCGTGATCAGCGAAGGCGGCGGCTTCGCGAAGAATGTGGCCTACACCGGTATCAGCACCGGCACGCAGACCATCACCCTCGGCGGCGCCAACACCTATACCGGCAACAACACCATCACGCGTGTGACGGTGCAGGCCCCGGTGCTCGCGGATGTGGGAACCGTCAGCTCCCTCGGCACCGGCTCAGGCGCCTCTAGCCCCTTCAACCTCATCAACTTCGGCGGCAGATTGAGCTATACCGGCGCGGGCGCCAGCAGCAACCGCGTCTGGAACATCAACAACGGCACCATCAGCAACGACGGCAGCGGTGCGTTGACGCTCAGCGGCACCATGGCGATCGCCTTTGGCACCGCCACGCTCGGCGGCAGTTTCAGCGGTGCAACCAACAGCGCATCCGGCGTCATCTCCGGCGCCGGCGGCTTGGTCGCCAACGGCGCAGGCACCTGGGTGCTCACCGGCAGCAACACCTATACGGGCGGCACGACAATCAGCGCGGGCACGCTGCAACTGGGCAACGGCGGCGCCACCGGCTCCATCGTTGGCGACGTCACCAACAACGCTGCCCTGGTCATCAACCGTTCGGACCCAGTCACCTTCGCTGGCGCAATCTCCGGCACAGGCGCCGTTACCAAGCTCGGCACCAACACGCTGACGCTGACCGCTGACAACACGTACAACGGCGCCACCACCATCGATGCGGGCACGTTGCAACTGGGCAATGGCGGCACCACCGGTGCTGTCGCGGGTGATATCAACAACAACGGCGCCCTGGTCCTCAACCGTTCGAACGCCGTCACCCTGGGCGGCGCCATCTCCGGCGCCGGGAGCCTCTCGCAGATCGGCAGCGGTGTCACCACGCTCAGCGGCAACAGCGCTGCTTTCTCTGGCAGCACCAGCGTGAGCAATGGCACCTTGCAGGTCAACGGCATCCTGGGCACCGCGGCCAGCACGCTCAATGTTTCCGGCGGCGGCACGCTCGGGGGCACCGGCACGATCGGCGGCAGCGTCTCGATCGCCGACGGCATCCTCGCGCCCGGCAACTCGCCCGGCACCCTGACCATCAACGGCAACCTGGCGCTCACCAACGCCTCGGTGCTCAACTACGAATTCGGGCAGGCCGGCGTCGTCGGCGGGCCGCTCAACGACCTGACCGTGGTGGGCGGCAACCTCGCGCTGGACGGCACGATCAACGTCACCGTCCCGCCGGGCGGCACCTATGGTCCCGGCCTTTCGCGAGTGATCAGCTACGGTGGCGCGCTCACCGACAACGGACTCATCCTCGGCACGCAGCCCGCCGGCAGCGTGAATCTGGTGCAGACTTCCATCCCCGGGCAGGTCAACCTGATCAACACGGCCGGCCTGACGCTGAACTTCTGGGACGGCGGCACCGCACCGCGCAACAATGCCGTAGTCAATGGCGGCGACGGCGTCTGGCAGGCCTCGGCCGGCAACGCCAACTGGACCGAATCCACCGGCGCCATCAACGCACCCTACACGAATGGCAGCTTCGCGATCTTTGCGGGATCGCCAGGCGCCGTCACGGTCGACAACAGCCTGGGCGCGGTGGTCTCAGGCGGCATGCAGTTCGCGACCGGCGGCTATGTGGTGCAAGGCCAGCCGATCACGCTGGCCGCCGGCAGCAACATCGTGCGCGTGGGTGACGGCACGGCGCCGGGCGCGGGCTACGTGGCCACCATCGCGTCGCAGTTGGCCGGCATCGGCGGTATCGACAAGACCGACCTGGGCACGCTGGTCCTGACGGGAGCCAACAGCTACACCGGCGGCACGACGATCAGCGCGGGCACCGTGCAGCTCGGCAACGGCGGCACGACCGGGTCCATCGTGGGGGACGTGATCGACAACGGCACGCTGGCCTTCCTTCGCTCCGACGACTTCACCTTCGGCAACGTCATCTCCGGCACCGGCTCGGTCACCAAGCTCGGCACCAACACGCTCAGCCTGACTGGTGCCAACAGCTACACGGGGGCCACCACCGTGGCCGCCGGCACCTTGCGCGCGGGCGCGGCCAATACCTTCAGCGCCGCTTCGGCCCACACGGTGGCGCAGGGCGCCACGCTCGACACGGCAGGCTTCAACCAGCGCGTCGCCGCATTGACCCACAGCGGCACGGTCAACCTGGCGAGTGGCGTGGCGGGCAGTACGCTCACGGTCACAGGGCCGTATGTGGGCAATGGCGGACTGCTAAGACTCGGCACCGCCCTGGCCGGCAGCGCCAGCGTGAGCGACAGGCTGGTTCTCGAGGGTCCCGCGGCCGTGGCGAACGGCAGCACCGGCGTGCAGGTCGTCAACCTCAGTGGCCTGGGTGCGCTGACCACGGGCAGCGGCATCGAGATCATCAGTGCGCTCAATGGCGCCACCACGACAGCGCAAACCACCAAGAGCGCTTTCAGCCTGGTGGGGGGTCATGTGGATGCAGGCGCGTTCGAATACCGGCTCCACGCTGCCGATGCGTTGGGCGCGGGCGAGAGTTGGTACCTGCGGTCGACGACGACAGTCGTTCCGCCTGTGATACCGCCAGCGGATCCGGCGGCGGGACTGYCATTGCCACCCTCGCTTCCTCCAGTCCAGGTGCCGACCTATCGGGCCGAAGTGCCGCTGGTGGCAGYCCTGCCGGCGCAGTTCAGGCAAGCCGATCTGGCGATGCTGGGCAACCTGCATCGGCGCATGGGCGATGAGGATCCCGCCGCCGGCCCTGGCTCCAGCGCCGGCACCGCTTCAGCCGCAACGGCCGCAGGCACGCGCCGGGCTTGGGGCCGCCTCGTGTATGCGGACCTCGACATCGATCAACCGGGCATTGCGCAGCCCCGTAGCGATGGACACGTGAGCGGCCTGCAGGTTGGCTCCGACCTGTTCGTCGCCCAAGACTGGAAGTCAGGACTCTATGTCGGCTATCTGGACGGTAGCGCCGATGTCGCCGGCAATGCGCGCGGGCTCACGGCGCGCGTGGGCAGTAATGACCTGCGCTCGCGCTTCCTCGGCGCATACGCGACCTGGATGGATGCCAGTGGCTGGTACGTGGACAGCGTGCTGCAGGGGGCGAGCCAGCGCTATGACGTCAAACCCGACATCAATCCCCGGGTCTCCGGCAAGGCCAGCAGCTTCACGGCTTCGATCGAAAGCGGAAAACCCTTTGCGGTCAACGAGCGCTGGAGCATCGAGCCGCAGGCGCAGCTCGCCTGGCAGCACAGCAGCTTCGACGACTTGTTCCTCGGCGGCGCGCGCGTGCAACAGGACGCGGACAGCGGCTGGATCGGTCGGCTCGGCGTGCGCATCAAGGGGGATCTCGCAGCGGGCGGCGGACGGCTGCAGCCCTATGGGCGCCTGAACCTGTACTACGCCAGCTTCGGCGACGACGCGGCCACCTTCATCGGACCGGCGGGAGCGACCGTCATCGCGAGCGGAGGCGGCTACAGCGCCGCCGAAGTGGCTGCCGGCGCGACCCTGGCGCTGACGGCAGCGACGAGCCTCTACGGGGAACTCGGCCATCTGTGGAGCATCGGCGGTGACGCCACCGTGAAATCCTCCGTGCAGGCTTCGCTCGGCATCAAGGTCCGCTGGTAGAGCCGTGCTGGCTGTGGAGGTCCTCGGCCCAGTGCCACCGGAGCGCGGTCCACGTCGAGGTGGCGATGGTGTTCCAACGCATCGACCCACATCGGGCTCAAGGCCTTCAGCTGCTTGCCGCAGGCTCGATCGGCGACCTCCCACAGCACCGTCAGCGCTTGCCGCACCGCCTCGGCAACAGACGATTGCGTGCCCGCGTTTCCTTCGCGGTGGCCTCTTCTTGCAACACCCGAACGGCGTGATTGCAGTGATAGCCGTTCAAGCCACGAACTCATCCAGGATCTTCGCCTTCTCCAGCGGTGGCGCACCGCTGTAGAGCGCTCACAGTGCGTAGGGATGTGCGCTGCAGCAGAGTAGGCTTCGGGCATGGAACCTGGGGCCGCTTCCGGGCAGCCGATCCTGCAACTTCGAGTGGTGCTGCGCCGCCACATCAGCCCGCTGATTTGGCGCCGACTGCTCGTGTGCCGCGACACGAACAGTGCGCATTTGCACCACATCCTGCAGGTGGCGTTCGGGTGGGAAGACCTGCACCTCCATCGCTTCGATATCCGTGGGCGCGAATACGGCGTCTTCAAGAACGGGGGCCTGCATTTCTCCACCGACGCCCGCGCGGTTCGATCGGCGACTTGCATCTGCGGCTCGGCGAACGATTCACCTATGAGTACGACCTGGGCGACAGCTGGATGCATGATCTGCGCATCGAAGCGACCCTACCGGTTGACCTCAGGCTGAGCTAGCCGCCGTGCACTGCAGGACACAGAGCCGCACCGCCGCCCGAGGACTGCGGCGGYGCGCAGGCGTTCATGACCGACCGATCCGTTCACGCCCTCATCGGCGAGCGCCAAGCGCGTGAGCTGCGGGAGGACCTCATCGATGACATGGACGATAGGAGGAATGGGACATCCTGAGCCGAAATCGCCCTGACCGCTTCGACCGGCGGCGAGCGGTACCTATGTGGCGAGCGTATTTCCACCAGATTCGTGGAGTCCGCCGTCAAACAGCCTGTGGCCAACATCGCCTCGCTGGGCGAGGATGCAGTTCAAGCGCCTGATAGCGCCTTCCCGGGCCGCGTCGACTAGGCGGCCTGCCCAGACCTGGCCGGACACGAGGCTTAAAGCCTGCGACGCGCCGATCATGATCGACGCGGTGTGCGCCGTGGTGCAACATCGTGGCCAAGAGGCAGCCGACTTTCATGCGAACGTCTTCGTCGGCAGGCGTGACACGGCACCAGCCGCACCGTAGTTCAGTGTGGACGCGCGGGATCGGGATAGATCAGCGGCCCGAACATTCCGCGATCGAAGGGCTTCCAGTGCCCTTCGGGCTGGGCCAGACGATCGGCCAATGCCAACAGCACCGCCGGATGCGCGCAAAGACCCAGGTGGCTCGCCACCACCTCGATGTTCTCCGATTGCGGCCCGGTTTCCTCGATGCTGCAGCGCCAAGCGACGACGCCGTCACTGCGGCTGAAGATCGACGTGGTCGGCACCGAAGGCCTCCGCTGCACGTGCTTCATGCGGCGCGGATCTTCCGAACTCAGGCCACTSACACCCTCATAGACSCGCCATGCATTCGTCGCGCGRGCGCTGCCGGTGAATGGGCTGCCCAGCGTGACCACGCTGCGCACGAGATCCGGCCAGCTCGACGCGAGCTGTCGCGCATAGACGCCGCCCAGGCTCCACCCGACGAGGCTGACCTTGCGGCCACTCTGGGCATGCAGCGATTCGAGCTTGCGCGCCATGCCCTCTTCCACGCCATCGCGCGGCCCGAGGTTTCGGCCCAGGCCCCACCCGTGCGCGTCGTAGCCGCGGCTGCGCAGATAGTGCCGCAGCAGCTTGGTGGAAAGGTCGCTCGCGATCAGCCCCGGCAGCACGAGCACCGGATGGCCGTCGCCGCGCGGCGCCAGTTGCAACAGCGGCCATAGCGCCACGGCGGCACCGACCTCCCAGAGGGCACGTCCTTCGGCGAGGAGCAGCAGCCGCGAAGGCGGCGCGATGGGTTCATGAGCCGCGGTCATCCTCGATGCTCCTTGTGTCGTTCATTTTGAATGGGCAGTCGCGATGCCACCAAGCCAATCGGCCGACAGCGCTATTCATCCGAGGTATTTGCCCCGCAGGTAATCGAGGTAAGCCCTCGATTCGCGCGAGACATACGGAGAAATCAGCGTCAGCGTGTAGAAAGCCGCAAACCCCGGGTCGGCTTGCCGCAAGGCATCGCGGCCCGGCACGAGGCGCTCGAACGACAGCCAGCAGGTCGTGGTAAAGACCATCTGCAGCGCCAGCATCTGCGCCTCCTCCGCGGTCGCCTCGATGACACCGGCGGCGACCAGCGTCTCGCACAGCGACTTGGCCGACAAAAGGTTTTGCGCCGTCAGCGCCTGGGCGCGCTGGCCCAGCGCGGGATATTCACTAGAGAGAAAGGCCATGTCGCGATAGACGAAGCGGTAGCCATCGATCGCCTCGAAGCGCAGATGGAGCGCCAGCCACAGGTCGTCGATCGCACGCACGTTGTCTGCCGATGCATTGAGCAGTTCGAGGCTTTCCTCGAAACGCCGGAAGAGCCGCTCGACGATGAGCTGCTTGGCCTTGAAGTGGTAGTGGAGGTTGCCGGGGCTGATGTCGAGCTCGGCGGCAATGCGGTGCGTCGACACCGCCGCGAGCCCCTGCGCATTGAACAGCGCAAGGCTGGTCTGCAGGATGCGTTCTCGCGTGTTGGAACTGGCCACGGGCTGAAGATCGCTCTGTCCGCCGGACCTCAGCGCTTGCGCCGACCGGCTTCAAGCCGCTCGACGCGGTCGAGCAGCAGTCGCATCTGCTCGCGCAGTTCCTGGAATTCCTGGGCGCTCGGCATGCCGAGGCGTGGAAGCGACGTGGCGACGCGTTGATCGAACACGTCCTCGAACTTGCGGATGCCGAAAGTCTCGAGGCCGGGAAAGCGCGGCGGGATGCTCTTGTCGCTCGCGGGATCGGTCTTGCCGAGGCCGAGGAAGCTTTCGATCACGTTGGACTGGTGCTTGACGACATCGTCGCGCACCGTGCCCAACGCCTTGAGGCCTGCGCGCAGGAGGCCTTTCGGGCCAGTCTGGTCGGCTTTATCGTTGGGTGGCGCGATCGTGGGCACAACCGCCCTGGCCGCGGGCTTCCTGCGCGCTGGGGCGTTCTTGGCGGGCACCGTCTTCTTGGGCGGTGGCGCCGCCTTCTTGGCCGGCGGCGCCGCCTTCTTCTTCACGCTGTCAGTTTCATCGCGGCGAGTCGCCATGCGTTGCTCCAGGGGACGTTACGGAAGAGAGGCGGTCGCCCGCCTCCGGAATCAGACCTTGTTGACTGCGCGGCTCGTGCGGGCACGACGCGTTGCGGGCTTGGCCTTCACGGTTTTTTCCTTGGCCACTGCATTGTCATTGCCGGACACGCGGCTTTCGATTTGCTTGGCGCCGGCGGCGACCGTGTCGGCGATCTTCACCGACACGTCAGCGATCGGCTGGTGCACGCTGTGGAAAGCGTTCATGGCCGAGGCACCCAGCGGCGCTTCGATGCGGGCGGCGATGCTGGCGATCGATTCGATGCCGTTGGTCGCGCCAGTGGCCACGCGATCCATCAGCGCGACGATGCTGCTGGTGTCGATGTCAAGACGGTTCGCGAGGAAACCGGTCACCTGCTCTTGCGCGCTCAGCAGGCGGGCCTTGTCATCGTCGCTCACCATCGGCAGTTCGCGAGCGTCCAGGAACGCGCTGTAGCGCGACGCGGCGCCGCCCAGCAGGCGATGCGCACCAGCGCGGTAGGCGCTGACGAGGGTCTTGCCTGCGTCGTTGTATTGGCCGACGACGTGGATGGCGGCGGTGGAGATGGATTGCGTGGACATGGTGGTTTCCTTGAAGTTGAGGGAACGCGCCATGGTTCTGGCGCGATGGGGTCATCTTCTTTGAAAAGCCCTAGGCCTTGAAAACTAGAACGGTTCGATAGTTAGTCCAATTGCCCCAATTTCGCGCCGGCACGACAGAGCCGTCCGATGCCATTGCATCGAGTGCATGGGTCGCGCCCTGAATATGCATTGGACTCCTTCCTCGTCCATCGGAATAATCGCGGCCAACAAGGCGCCATTGCGGCGCATTGCCTTCGAGGCCGCGCCACCCTCGCCCGCTGGCGCACCAGGCCGAGCCGTGCCGGCCGACCGATGCGCCGGCACCGCCGGCACCGCCGGCAGGAGATTGGATATGAAAGCAGTCATGCTGCGACCCGACCGTGCCCCCTCTGTCTTGCTGATGCTCGCCGAGTTCCGCGCCCTGTGGGAAGCCGGTGCCACGCTCGCCGTGTGGCCGCTGCTGAAACTGGCRCCGCGCGGCGACGGCCATCCGGTCCTGGTGCTGCCCGGCCTGACATCCGGCGATTCGTCGACGCTCCTGTTGCGGCGCTACCTGAAGGCCCGCGGCTACGACGTGCACGGATGGGGCCAGGGTCGCAACCTCGGTCCGCGCGCCGGCGTCGAGGCGTCCATGGTCAGGAAGCTGAAGGAACTGCACGCGAAGGAAGGCCGCAAGGTGAGCCTGGTCGGCAAGAGCCTCGGCGGGGCGTATGCACGCTTTCTGGCCAACCGCCATCCCAAGCTCGTACGCGGCGTCGTGACGCTCGGCAGCCCCTTCAAGGGCAGCCCGCGCTCGACCCGTGCCTGGCGCGTCTATGAAGGCCTGAGCGGCCAGAGCGCCGAAGATGCGCCTCGCCTGAAGCTCGTGGCGCGCAAGCCGCCGGTGCCGACCACGTCGATCTTCAGCCGCAGCGACGGCATCGTGGCTTGGCGCTGCAGCCTGGAGACTACGGGGCCACGCGCCGAGAACATTGAAGTGCTCGGCAGCCACTTCGGCCTCGACACCCACCCCGCAGTGCTCTATGCGCTGGCCGACCGGCTCGCACAGCCCGAGGGCGAGTGGAAGCCGTTCCGGCGAGGGATGCTCGGCCCGCTGCTGTTTCCCAATCCGGCGCGTGGCACGAGCACCGCCTGAGGCCCAGCGACAGCCGCTCATTGCAACGGGACTTGGGTGGCGCGCTGCCCGAGCGAAGAATCGGCGAGCGACGGGTCGGCGTGCCCCAGGTAGAACTTGAACACCAGCCGCTGCACCAGGTTGCCGTATGGTGGATAGAAGAGGCTCATCGGGAACCAGCGCGCACGCTTGAAGGTGCCCTTGGCGTGCGACAGCTCGCGAAAGCCTTCCTCGCCATGGTAGGTGCCCATGCCCGAGTTGCCGGTGCCGCCGAAAGGCAGGTCGTGGTTGAAGGCATGCCACCCCCAGTCGTCGACGCACAGACCGCCGGAATGCGTGAGGTTCGTCAGGCGCTCAAGGTCCGCGTCCTTGCATCCGAACGCGTAGAGCGCCAAGGGCCGCGGCCTGGCCGAGATGTAGTCGATGGCTTGGTCGAGCGAGTCGTAGCCCACCACCGGGAGGATCGGCCCGAACAGTTCTTCGTTGGCGATGCGCATGTCGGCGCGCACGCCGGTGACGACATGCAGCGGAATGCGTCGCCCCGATCCGCTGTCGCCGCAGGCGACGACCTTGCCGCCCTTGGCGGTGGCTTCGGCCAGCAGATCGCGGATGCGCTGCGAATGCGGCTCGGAAGCCATGCTGGTGTAGTCGTGGTTGCCCTGCACCGTGGGGTACAGGCGCCGGAAGGATCGTTCCACCGCACCGGCGAAGGCATCGACCTGGTGGCGCGGCACCAGTGCGTAATCGGGCGCGAGGCAGACCTGGCCGCTGCTGAAGGCCTTGCCGTGCGCGACGCGTTCGGCCGCCATTTCCAGCGCGCTGTCGTTCGCCACGAGCGCGGGCGACTTGCCGCCCAGCTCCAGCGTCACCGGCGTCAGGTGTTGCGCGGCCGCCCGCATGATGTGGTGGCCCACCGCCGGCGAGCCGGTGAACACCAGATGGTTGAAGGGCAGGTGCGAAAACGCCTGGGCCTGCGCGACCTCGCCGCCGAAGACCGCGACCTCGTCCTCGGCAAAGGTCTCAGCCAGCATCTGCGCCAGCAGTTCGGTGGTGCGCGGAGACAACTCCGACATCTTGATCATCACGCGGTTGCCTGCGGCCAGCGCGGCGACCAGCGGCCCCAGCGACAGGTACAACGGGAAGTTCCACGGCGTGATCACGCCGACCACGCCCTTGGGCTGGTAGTTGACGAGCGCGCTGTTGCTCAGGAAGAGCAACTCGGTGGCGCGGCGCTGCGGCGCCATCCATTGGCGCAGGCGGTGCAGCGCATGGTTGATCTCGAGGATCGGCCCCAGCACCTCGATCAGCTTCGTCTCGGCCGGCGAACGACCGCCAAAGTCGGCGCTCACCGCCACGGCGATGCGATCCTGGTAGCGCCTGAGCAGGACCTTCAGGGCCTTCAGCTTGGCCTTGCGCTCGGAGAGGGTGGGATACGGCTTCGCGAGAAACGCCAGGCGTTGCTGCTCGAACGTGTCTTGCATGTGCCGAACGATGGTGTCCATGGGGTTGCGCTCCTATGAAGGCGCCGCCATCGAATGCGCGCTGGCGGGCGTCGGGGACTGCTGCTTGAGGCCGCAGCGCTCGACGAAGAAGGCGCCGATCTCGTCGAGTGACTGCTTCGACTGCGGCAGCATGCCGAACAGCTGGAAGACGTGCGGCATGCCGGGCCAGACCTTGACCCGGGCGTCGACGCCGCAGGCGCGGGCGCGCTCGGCCGCACGCAGCGAATCGTCGAGCAGCATCTCGCTGCCCGACACATGGAACAGCAGCGGTGGCAGTCCGGCCCAGTCGCCGAACAGCGGCGACACGGCGGGATCGTCCGCGGGCGCACCGTCGAGGTAGGTCGACAGCACCAGCGTGAGTGCATGCCGGTCGAACAGCACATCGCTGCCTTCGTTGCCATGCACCGACGGGCTACCGCCGGTGAGGTCGGTGACGGGCGACATCAGCGCTGCGCAGGTGGGCAATGGCAGCCCTTCATCACGCAGGCGCATCAGCAAGGCCAATGTGAGATTGCCACCGGCGGAATCGCCTGCGACGGCCATGTGCTCGGGCGAGAACCCCTGCTCGACCAGCCAGCGGTAGGCGGCGAAGCAATCGTCCAGTCCGGCTGGATAGCGGTGCTCCGGCGCCAGGCGATAGGCTGGCACCAGCACGCGCAGGTCGGTCTTCCGGGCCAGGCTGGACGCCAGTTGCCGATAGCCGTTGGGCAGGTGCAGGCTGAAAGCCCCGCCGTGCAGGTAGAGCAGGACGCCGCATCGCGCCGCGCCCTCCCCCCCGATCCATTCCGACGACACGCCGTTGGCATCGACGCGGGCGACGCGGATCCTGTTGCCGGCGAGCTGGAGCCCGGCGTCCAGGACCCGGGCCTTCCTGCGCAATTCGTCGACGGTGACGCCCTTGCGCCACAGGCGCTTGACACCGAGGCGCAGTGCCGCGTTGAGGACCGGCATGGGGATCATGGGTGCGGCTTCTGTGCGGCAAGAGGGATGTGGCTCATCGCGTGCTCGGCGATGGCCGTGATCGTCAGCGATGGGTTGACGCCGGGATTCGCCGGCATGGCCGCCCCGTCGCAGACGAGGAGGTTGCGGTAGCCGAAGACGCGATTGTGCCGATCGACGACGCCGCTGCCCGCGTCCTTGCCGATGACCGCGCCGCCGAGGATGTGCGCGGTCGACGGGATGTTGGCCAGGGCTTCGAGCACCATGCTCTGGGCGATGCCGCCCGTGTGCTGCGCCAGCCATTCCGCAGCCTCGTTCGCCACCGGGATGAAGGTCGGGTTGGGCTTTTCCTTGTCCTGCTCGGTGCTCAAGCCGATACCGCCCCACCACCTGCGCCTGGCGCGAAAGGCAATCGCGTTGTCGAGACTTTGCATGACCAGGAAGATGACGGTGCGCCGCCCCCAGCCGAACGGCCACAGTACCTTGGCGAAGCGCAGCGGGTGGCGCGCGATGCTGCCGAGCAGCCTCAACGGGCGGGTCAGGCGCGTGCCTTGGCCGGTGATCATGGTGAACTGGGTCGACATGAAGTCACCCTTGGCCCCGTAGGTGACGAATTCGATGTGCGTGTCCGGCCGCGGGTGGATGCTGGCGCTGATGGCCACGTCCTTGCCCGGTTGGAGCTTCTCGTCAGGCAGGGTCACGGCCAGGATCGACTCGCTGTTGGTGCGCACCAGTTCGCCCAGCCGGTCGCTGATGCCAGGCAGCGAGCCCCCGTGCTTGCACTTGGCGAGCAACCGGTTGGTGCCCAGCGCCCCGGCGGACACGACCACGCCGCGCGCGTTGAAGCTGCGCCGCTGCTTGTTGAACCAGGCACCGGGCCGCTTCGTCGTGACGCGGTAGCCGTCACTGCCGTCGGCCGCGCCCAGCGGCCGAATGTCGACGACTTCGTGTTCCGGCAGGATCTGCGCACCGGCCTTCTCGGCGAACCACAGGTAGTTCTTCACGAGCGTGTTCTTCGCGCCGACGCGGCAACCCACCATGCAGGCGCCGCAGCGCGTGCAGCCGGTGCGTTCCGGCCCCTGGCCGCCGAAGTAGGGGTCGGGCACGGGGGTGCCCGGTTCGCCGAAGAAGATGCCCACCGGCGTTCGCCTGAAGGTCTTCTCCACGCCGAAGTGCCGGGCCACGTCCATCAGCAATTTCTGCCCGTCGCTCTCGAAAGGAACGGTGTTCACGCCCAGCATGTGTTCGGCCGTGTCGTAGTGGGGCTTGAGCGTGGCCGCCCAGTCCTCCAGGCCGGCCCACTGCGGATTGACGAAGAACTCCGGTGCACCCCGATACAGGGTGCAGGCATAGACGACGCTGCCGCCACCAACCGCCGAGCCGCTGGCGATGAACACGTCCTTGAAGGGCGTCAGGCGCAGGATGCCGCGCAGGCCCAGCGCGGGCGCCCAGAGAAAATCCCGCAGGTTCCAGGTCGTGGCGGCGTAGTCCTCGTCGCGATAGCGCCGGCCGCATTCGAGCACGGCCACCTTGTAGCCCTTCTCGGACAGGCGCAGCGCCGACACGCTGCCGCCGAAGCCCGAGCCAATGATCAGCCAGTCATAGTCGAAGCTCGTCATGCCACGTTGCGCAGTTCACGGCGAAGGATCTTGCCAACGGCCGATTTCGGCAGCGCATCGACGAAGCGGACGATCCGCGGTACCTTGTAGGCGGTGAGCAGTTTGCGGCAGAACGCGACGACGTCGGCTTCGCTCAGCGTCGCGTCCGCCGCCTTGACGATGAACAGCTTGACCGCCTCGCCCGACTTCGCGTCGGGCACTCCGATGCAGGCGCATTCGACGACGCCGGGGCAGCCGGTGGCCACCGCCTCGATCTCGTTCGGGAACACGTTGAAGCCCGAGACGATGATCATGTCCTTCTTGCGGTCGACGATCCGGAGGAAGCCCTGGGTGTCGAACACACCGACATCGCCGGTCCGAAAATAGCCGTCCGCGGTGAACGTAGTCGCCTGGGTCTCGGGCTTCTGCCAGTAGCCGCTCATCACCTGCGGGCCCTTGACGCAGATCTCGCCGGGCTCGCCGATGCCGACCACGCGGTTCTCCTCGTCGAGCAKCTGGACGTCGGTCGAGGGCAGCGGGAGCCCCGTGGTGCCGGTGAAGGCTTGTACAGCGGCCGGATTGAAGCTCACGATCGGGCTCGTCTCCGACAGGCCGAAGCCCTCGCGGATGAAGGTGCCGGTGAGCGCGAGCCACTTGTCGGAGACCGCGCCGATCACCGCCGCGCCGCCCCCGCCCGCCAGGCGCAGGTTGGACCAGTCGATCTCCTTGCTCTTCGGGTGCGCGCACAGCCCCCGCGTAGAGCGTGTTCACGCCCATGAACACGGTGGGGCGCGCCTTCTTCATCGTGTCGATGAAGCTGTCGAAGTCGCGCGGATTGGGCACCAGCCAGTTGTCGGCGCCGACCGAGAAGTAGGTGATGAAGTTCACCATCAGCGCGAAGATGTGATACAGCGGGATCGCCGTGACAACCACCTCCTCGCCTGGGCGCAGGTTGTCGGGCATGAAGGCCTTGAACTGCTCGGTGTTGGCGACCAGGTTGCGGTGCGACAGCGACGCGCCCTTCGACAGCCCCGTGGTGCCGCCGGTGTACTGCAGGAACAGCAGGTCGTCGCCGTGGAGCTCGACCGGCTCGAACGGCAGCTTGGCGCCCTCTTCCAGCGCCTGGGCCAGCGACATCGCCGTACCCAGCCGCGCATCGACCGGTGGGCTGGGAATCTGCACGCCGCTGCCGTCGCCCACGCCGGTGGTGAGCACCGTCTTCAGTTGGGTGCGCCCCATCACATCGGCGACCGTGCCCGATACGCCGCTGTAGACGATGATGGTTTCGACCCCGGCATCGTTGAGCTGGTGTTCGAGTTCGCGCGGTGTGTACAGCGGATTGACATTCACCTGCACCGCCCCGGCGCGAATGATGCCCAGGAAGGCGATCGGGAACGCGAGCAGGTTCGGCGCCATCACGGCGACGCGGTCGCCGCGCCGAACGCCCAGCCCGGCCTGCAGGTAGGCCGCGAAATCGCGTGACAGCCGGTCCACCTGGGCATAGGTGAGCGTCTGGCCGGCGCAGCGGAACGCCGGCTTGTCGGCGAAGCGCTTCATCGCCTGCTCCATCATCTCGGTGACCGAGCGGTAGGCGTCGGGGTTGATCTCGCGCGGGATGTCGCCATAGCTGGCGTGCCAGTGCCTTGCCGTCATGATTTGCTCCTGGGTGCGAGGGTGGTGAGGGCCGTGACGGGGATCAGGGTGCGACGATGTTGAAGAGCGGATCGAAGTCGACGACGTTCGCCACCACGGCGGCGAAGCCCTTCGGGTCGCCCTCGACCTTGAGCAGGCCGGCCTGCACCAGGTCGGGCACCTTCTTGCCTTGCAGCAGCATGGCCAGGAAGGCGGGGCGAGTCAGTGTCAGCGTGACATCGGGGTTCTTCAGCACGCGCCCCTTGGTGTTGTTCAACACCGAGTTCGACAGCTCCAGCGCCCAGACTTCGTTCGTGTCGCTGAACACCATGCTGATCGCGGCCTTCATGCCGTCGGTCTTCTCGTGATTCAGGCGCAGCGCGATGAAGTCGAACAGCAACTCGTTGGTCATGCCGCGCACCGTGTCCGGCCCGCTCGAACTGGCCCCCGAGGTGCGTGGGCCGGCGCGCAACTCCATCGCACCCATGAGGTAGGCATTGCGCCAGGTGGCCGACTCGGCCTGGTAGCCCAGCTGTTCGAGCGCATCGGCCTGCAGCGCGCGTGCCTGGGCGTTGTTCGGGTTGGCGAACACCACGTGGTTCACCATCTCAGCGACCCAGCGGTAGTCGCCGGCGTCGAAGGCCTTCTTGCCATTGGCGATGACCGCTGCCTCCCCCCCCATCGCGGCCACGTAGCGCTTGGCCGCATCGGCCGGCGCAAGGCGATGCAGCGTGGCCGGGTTGGCGTCGTAGTAGCCCAGGTAGAAGTTGTAGACCGCGCGCAGGTTGTGGCTGAGCGTGCCGTAGTAGCCGTGCGAGCTGRCATCCTTGGCCAGCTCCTTCGGGAAGAAGGGTTCGTTGCCGATCTCATCCATCACCTGGCCCTGGTTGGCCAGATGCAGCGCCCGGTCGTGCAGGAAGCGGTAGGTGTCGCGTTGGTTCGCCAGGTACTGGCGGATGTTCGGGTTGCCCCAGGTCGGCCAGTGGTGGCTCGCGAACGCCACTTCGACGTCGGGATACAGGTCGAGCGTCTCGTTGATGTACTTGCTCCAGGACAGCGCGTCACGCACCTTGGCACCACGAATGGTGTAGACGTTGTGCATCAGCTTGGTGGCCACCTCCGACAGGCACAGCGCTTTCTTGTCGGGGAGATAGATCATGAATTCCGACGGYGCCTCCGAGCCCTGTGCCATCTGGAACTGGAAGCGCACGCCGTCGACGGTCATCTCCTCGCCGGTCTTCTTGATGAGGTGCGTCGGCGGCACCAGCCCCGGTGCGCCGTTGCTCAGCGCCAGCCCCAGGCCGGTGCCCACCGAGCCCTTGTCGTTGGCCGGCAACGTGATGCCGTACATGTAGTTGGCGCGGCGCGACATGGCATTGCCGGCGAGCACGTTTTCGGCGACGGCGTTGTCCATGAAGCCTTCGGGCGCGATCACCTTGACCTTGCCCGAGCGCACGTCGGCCTCGTCGACCACGCCGCGCATGCCACCGAAGTGGTCGGCATGGCTGTGGGTGTAGATCACCGCGACCACCGGCTTGGTGCTGTGGAGGTACTCCATGGCCAGCTTCATGCCGGCCCGGGCCGTGTCTTCGGTCAACAGCGTATCAATGACGATCCAGCCGCTGGCGCCTTCGATCAACGTCATGTTGGCGATGTCGTAGCCGCGAATCTGGTAGATGCCATCGGCCACCTTGAACAGGCCCTGCGCGGTGTTGAGCTTCTGCTCGCGCCACAGGCTGGGGTTGACCGTCGCGGGCGCGTCGCCCTTGACGAAGTCGTATCTCTGCGTGTTCCACACGACCCGCCCGTCCGGCGCCTTGACCAGCGGATCCTTCAGCTCGGCCAGCTTGCCCCGAGTGGCGTCCTCGAGGTCTTRCTTGTCGGCCATCGCCATTGCCTTGCGCACCGCTTCGTTGGCGCGCTCGGTGGCTGCGGTGGCAGGCTTGGACACCGGAATCGCCTTGGGGGCTTGCTGGGCCAAGGCGGCGGAGCCGGCCAGCAGCACGACACCGACGTATGTCTTGACGAATGCGTTTCTCATTGATCCTTCTCCTGGCGCTGGTGGGGGCGTGTGAGGTAACGTGATCAGGCAGACGCCGGGCGCGTGCTGCGCTTGGCCGGCGCCGCCCGCTTTCGCGCCGCCGGGGCCTGCGCGGGGGTCTTGGCCGGCGCCTTGGGCGACGCTGCGGCGGATTTCTTGCGCGGTGCGCGCGACGGGGCATGAGTAGGGGCAGGTTCGGCGGCCGGCACGCTTGCGCCCAACGCGGCCCGCATTTCCACATAGGCCTGTTCGGTGAATCGCGCCAGCTCTTCGATGTGCGGCACCGCCTCGGGCATGGCCAGGAAGCCAAGCTGCAGCCGCTCGCCCAGCGAGACCGCCGTGACGTTGAGCTTGTGCCCGGCCGCCACCACCGATACCGGCAGCACAAGCTCGACCGCGGCGCCCATCAGGTACGGCTGGCCGGCCAGGCCGAAGGGGTTGGACACCATCAGGTTCGACAGGCGCGGCGCCGCCTTGGCCGAGGCCATTTCCATCAGCAGCGGCACCGCATGCACGATGGTGGTGTAGAGCATCACGGTGTCGCTGCTGAGCGTCTTCAATTGCTCCTTCAGCTGGCCCGTCTCGGCGCGGATCGCGGCCAGCCGCTCGGCCACCGAGGCGCCGGGCTTGCCCAGCGGAAACTGAAGCACCGCGATCTGGTTGCCGCCCTTGGCGTCGGCCAGTGCCACCGGCATGTCGGCCACCAACGGCTCCTTGTGCGTGCCGCCGCGCTTGCGCAAGTACTGCTGCATCGCCATGTCGAGTACCGTCAGCAGCAGGTCGTTGACCGTGGCGCCGCGGGCCTTGCCGAGGCTCTTCATCTCGGCAAGCGGCAGGGTGCAGTACGCATAGCTGCGCTTCGGCGACAGCGCGCCGTCGAAGGCCGGCGAAACCTTCAGGAACGGCAGCGCCAACTCCTTGCCCAGGCTCAACGAACGCAGCCCTTGCTGGGCCAGCATGCCGTACAACCCGACTGCCGAAAGCAACCCGCCGCTGACCTGGCGGCTCGCGCTCATGAGCTGCTGCACCATGTCGGTACGCTCCTTGTCTGCCGTGCTGGATCGCGGCACGCCGTCCCACAGGGCGCGCACGACCTTGTCCTTCGGGTCATCGCTGAGCCACGTCGTGACCGCCTTGACGAACGTGCGCCCGTCGATGATCCCGTGGTGTGCCTTGCCGTACAGCGCCACACGGCCGTCGGCCAGCCCATCGATGACATGGAACTGCCAGAGCAGTCCGGACCGGTCGAGCGGCGTCTCGTGCAACGCGCAGACTTCTTTCAGCAACCCGTCCATCGTCGCGTCCTTGAGCGTCAGGCGGTGCACGTGCCCCCGGATGTCGGGGTCGGTCATCGGCCCGACCGAGGGCAGGCGGGTCAAGGACTGCTTGAAGCGGTAGTTGAAGGGCGGGCCGGGCGGGCGCTTCAGCAATTTGACGTGCAGCTTGTCGGCAAAGCTGCCCTTGAAACCCTCCGGCGGACGCAACAGGACCAGCGGACCGATGTTGAACGGCCGGGCAGGCGTTTCGAGCAGGAACATGGCCAGGTCAATTGGCGAAAGTGCGGGCATCGTCGTCTCCTGTCTGTTGTTCGAGCGGTCTGCGCCGGTGAGCGAATCGAGGCGTTCGCTTTGCTGCGGTCTGCGACGCGGGACAGCCAATTGCCAGGGCCTTGGACGCCGGCGAAGCTTTCGCCGTCGATGCGAGCCAGGGAGATTGCRTGTCGAGCGTCCGCGACACACCCATGCGCAACCGTCACTCCCGCATCGCGGGCAGCTCGAAGACTAGCCCTCCAACGGTGCGTTGAAAATCGTGGCGTGCACGTGACCAACGTCCGTGCGCCCACGCAGGCCCATAGGTGCTGCCACGTACTACCAGACTCCACTTGACTTCCGGTCAGACGCGGCGTAAGCCGACGCTCGGCCCGGTTGTCGCGGGCTGCGTGCGTGCGTTCTCAGAGACCTTGCGGGCCCAGCTTGTCGATCAGCACCTTCAGCGCGTCCATTTCGTCCGGTTTCAGGTCAGTCAGCGGAACGCGAACCGGTCCCGCGTCATGTCCGACGAGACGATCTTGCCGCCGGCCTAGACGAGGCGCACTGCGTCGCCCTGGAAGCGGCTGCGGATCTCCGAGATCGATTGCGAGCGCATGACCACGCGCCAGGCCGACGCCGAGCTGGCCAAGGAGCGGAAGGCACGCGCGGCCGACCTGGACGCCGCCCGCGCTGCCCGGGTGGCGGCACAGCAGGCGTTCCAGGACGAGAAGTCGGTTCACCGCGCTGCCGAAGCCGCCTGATCGCGCCAGCACCAGGAGCTTCAGGTCGAACTTGCAACCCTGCGCGAACGCGCCGCCGGCGCGGATCAGCGAGCAACCGACCTCGCCTCCCAGCTACAGCGTCAGCAGGAGCAGTCGAAGCGTGAGATTGCACAGCTTTCCTGCATGCGCGCTCCGAGCACATCCTGGACTGGTTTCATGTGGCGATGCGCGTTGAGCAACTCCTGCAGACCACACGAGGCTTGCGCAGCGTGGGCCAGAAGCCCCTCCTCGCCCAACTCGAGCGCGTGAAGTGGTTCCTCTGGCACCCACCAGCCACATGCCGGCCAGGTGGGTGTAGTTTTCCATGTATTCGGTGAAATCCGGGCCCCAGCCGCCTGGATTCAGGAACGCGGCCATGAATGGAACGCCAAGCGCGAGCGTTTCGAGCTCGTAGCCACCGACGAAGCCGCGCTTCGGGTCATTGCGCGCCTCATCCCGCACGATGCCCATCGGACAACGGCCGTCGTACGACGGTTGTGCAGCGATTGCCGTCTTTCCCTGCCGCTCGGTGAACTTACGCTGTGACGCCGGTTCCGGTCATCCCGGTGCCACAGTGATCTCCGTATCGACGACCGGTTTCAAGGTAGTGCCGACGTAGCCGTACCAAGCGGCGCCGAAACGGCCAAGCAAGCGCGGTCAGCGCTAATCCCGTGCCCAATCGAAAGTCCGCTTCCATGAGCGCCGGAGTGGCGGTCCGGGCCCGAAGCGGGCCTACGCGCACGCTTGATAGCAGACGTTCTGGCCACATGGAAATAAGACTGGCGTAGTTCAACCCGCCGCCTCTCTGGTTGCGGACTGCCGAGCGAGTTCCTCATCCAGAATGGGCACGCCCAAATTACAGGCCTCGACGCCCATCGCCACGCACACCTTGAGCACTTCCATGATCTCTTCCATCGACGCGCCGAGGGCGAGCGCGCCCTTGATGTGACGGCGCGTACCCGGCGCGTACATGTGCGTGATTGACGCATCGAAGGCGATGGACAACAACTCAAGATCCTTGGCCGACAGCAAGCCGCTCTGATAGACGCCGACCCCGGCCGAAAAGAACTGGTCAGTCCACACCGGATCAAGTTCGAAGAACGGGTCCCAGGCCGTATTCCACTGGCCGATGGCCCGCATCTTGTCGCAGAAAGGAACCGGCTTGCCCTTGTCGCGTCCTGCCGGTTTGACGCCGGCCGCATTGGCTTCTTCCAGCAAGATCGGCGCGCCGAGGCTGCATGAATGGATCGCGAGCAAGCTGGCGCATTTGAGCACCATGAGAATTTCGTCGCGTGTTGCGCCGACTGAGAGCGCGGCGCGGATATGGCGGCGCGTGGCCTCGGACTGCAGGTTCGTGCAGGCCGCGTTCAGTCCGATGCAGATGAGTTCGATCAGCTTCACAGGCAAGATCCCGTTGACCCACGGGTTTCCCGCCCACTCCGGGTCCCAAGCCTGGAGCCTCTCCTGCCCCTGCGGGAGCGCGCCGGCCGTCATGCTGTTTTTCATTGCTGCTCCTGTGCGTGCCAGTGCTAGTGCCCGGCGAGCGGGTGTCCGTCCGATCCGCCCGCCTGTGCCTCGCGGATTTTTCCATCGGTCGCCGGGTAGCCTATGAAGCCCTTCTCCCCTCCCGCGCGATTCGGCGGCAGACCGAGGCTTTGCAGCGTCTCCTCGACCGAGTTGTAGGTGACGCCGATCTTGAGGATCTTGCGCGCCTCGTCGGCGGTCGCGATCGGGCGCCCGAGCTCCCTGGCCATGCGGACATGCTTCTCAATCATCTGGACCGAGGTCAGGCGCTTGCCTGGGGTCGTGTCCCAGAGGTTGTCCTCGATACCGGCGCGGGTGTGTTGGCCGAGCGCGATCATCATTGCCGCAAGTGGGTGGGACAACCGGAAAACAGACTGATAGGTGAATACAGAGCCGTGCGGCGTGCGCCGAACCAGCTCCATCCAGTCGAACGGATTTGCACCGCAGGCGCCCCCGCCGCCCATGCTGAAGAAGCCGTTCATCGGTCCCATATAGAGGCCCCTGCGAATGAGCCGCTCCACGATCTCGAGATTGTGAATGTGGGCGGTTCTGTCGCGATAGTGCCGCGGAGCCCAGCGAGGTCAGGCCGCCGTCTGCTGCTCAATGGGCCAGCGAATAGAACTGGCTCGCCGCAGACGTGGTTCGTCCTTCGGGGCGATCAAGCTGGCCTTTGCGGATCATGTGGAGGGTTTCGATSCCGGCSAGYAGGATSCGCGCGCAGCGAAAGGACTTGAATCCGAGCATSGGYCGYACGATGCGYTTGATSGCYCGRTGRTCYTGYTCSACGATGTTGTTGAGATACTTGATCTGACGCAGTTCGATGGCTGCTGCGGAGTCTTCATTGATGCCCTGGATGGCAGCCGTGTTGGCGCCGCTCTTGTCG
>NZ_JBFUCI010000019.1:0-32704 GCF_056405335.1 Variovorax sp. P1_H12_2 | reverse complement strand
GGCAGACGCCGCGGTGCTGACCATCGAATACAATATCAACCTGCTCGCGCCCGCCAAGGGCCAGACCTTCCGCATGGTCGGCAGCGTGGTCAAGCCGGGTCGCACGGTCACGGTCTGCGAGGGCCATGCCTACGCGATCGACGAGGGCCGCGAGAAGCTGGTGGCCACCATGGCCTGCACGCTGATGGCCGTTTTCGGCCGCGAAAACATCCATTCCTGACGGCCGCGGGCGCGCCGCCAAGCGACAATGACGTCCGGCTCGCCGCCATGAGGCTGGCGGGCCGCCCTTCATCCACCGCCGAACCGTGTCCGCCTTGCCCATCGCCTCTTCCGTCTCCGCGCTCGCGCCTTCGTCCGGCGCCGACGATCCGCAGCTGATCCTCCACGAGATCTTCGGCTACGCGCAGTTCCGCGGTCCCCAGCAGGCGATCGTCGATCACGTCGTGGCCGGCGGCGACGCGCTGGTGCTGATGCCCACGGGCGGCGGCAAGTCGCTGTGCTACCAGATCCCCGCCATCGCCCGCCAGCGTGCGGGCCACGGCGTGACCGTGGTGGTGTCGCCGCTGATCGCGCTGATGCACGACCAGGTCGGCGCGCTGCACGAAGCCGGCGTCGACGCCGCCTTCCTCAATTCGACGCTCGACTGGGAGCAGACCCAGGACGTGGAGCGCCGCATGCTGCGCGGCGAGATCACCCTGCTGTATGCGGCGCCCGAGCGTGTCAACACGCCGCGCTTCCTGTCGCAGCTGGATTCGCTCAGGGAGCGCGGCAAGCTGGCGCTGTTCGCGATCGACGAAGCCCATTGCGTGAGCCAGTGGGGCCACGACTTCAGGCCCGAATACCGTGCGCTGACGGTGCTGCACGAACGCTATGCCGGCGTGCCGCGCATCGCGCTCACGGCCACTGCCGATGCGCTCACGCGGGCCGACATCGTCGAGCGGCTGCAGCTCGAAGAGGCGCGCCAGTTCGTCTCGAGCTTCGACCGGCCCAACATCCGCTACACCATCGTCGAGAAGAAGGAAGCCACCACGCAGCTGATGCGCTTCATCGAGCGAGAGCACGAGGGCGATGCGGGCGTGGTCTATTGCCAGTCGCGCAAACGGGTCGAAGACGTGGCCCAGACCCTGCGCGATGCCGGCGTCAACGCCCTGCCCTATCACGCGGGCCTCGATGCCGCGGTGCGCCAGAAGCACCAGGACCGCTTCCTGCGCGACGAGGGCATCGTGATGGTGGCCACCATCGCCTTCGGCATGGGCATCGACAAGCCCGACGTGCGCTTCGTCGCCCACCTCGACATGCCGAAGAACATCGAGGGCTACTACCAGGAGACCGGCCGCGCCGGCCGCGACGGTGCGGCGGCCGATGCCTGGATGGCCTACGGCCTGCAGGACGTGGTGAACCAGCGCCGCATGATCGACGAGAGCCCGGCCGGCGAGGAATTCAAGCAGGTGATGCGCGGCAAGCTCGACGCCCTGCTGTCGCTGGCCGAAGCCAGCGATTGCCGGCGCGTGCGGCTGCTGGGCTATTTCGGCGAGAAGAGCACGCCCTGCGGGAATTGCGACAACTGCATCACGCCGCCCCGGGTCTGGGACGGCACCGATGCGGCGCGCAAGCTGCTGTCGACCATCTACCGCGTGCAGCAGCAAAGCGGCATCAGCTTCGGTGCCGGCCACATCATGGACATCCTGCGCGGCAAGGCAACCGAGAAGGTCAAGCAGTTCGGGCATGAGAGCGTCAGCACCTTCGGCATCGGCGCGGAGTTCAGCGAAGCGCAATTGCGCGGCGTGCTGCGCCAGCTGATCGCCACCGGCGCCCTGTCGGTCGACGCCCAGGCCTACAACACCCTGCAGCTCACCGACGGCTCGCGCGCCGTGCTCAAGGGCGAGACCCAGGTGATGCTGCGCGAGTCGGTCTCCTCGCCGGCCGAGCGCAAGCCGCGGCGCGAGAAGTCGGTTCGCGGCGCGCCCTCGCCCGCCTCCGCAGCGCTCGACGCGTCCGGCCAGGCCCGCTTCACGGCACTCAAGGCCTGGCGCGCCGAAGTCGCGCGCGAGCACAACCTGCCGGCCTACGTGATCTTCCACGACGCCACGCTGGCCGCGATCGCCGAACGCGCACCGGCCACGCTCGAGGATCTTCAGGGCATCAGCGGCATCGGCAGCAAAAAACTTGAAGCCTACGGCGAAGACGTCCTCCGAGTCTGCAGAGCTTTCTAAGCTCGCCCCCAGGTTGCCCGGCACTTCGTGTCCGGRCGCCCACCCCCTACCGGGGGCAACACCAGCGGCCCGGCAAAGCCGGTTCCGCGGTGTTATGTTGCTCGCCCCCAGGTTGGCTCACTGCGTGTAGCCGCCCACCCCCTACCGGGGGCAACACCAGCGGCCCGGCGAAGCCGGTTCCGCGGTGTTTCACCAACGGGCCTGGCTACGCCAGCCGAGCTATGGGCGAGTGACGATCCTGTTCTCACGCAGCGGCGAGCGCACCAGGTAGGGAATGCCGGCGGCCTCGGCCTTGCCAAGCATGACTTCGGCCTTGCTGGCAGCCACGGCTGGGCAGGCACCGGTGCTGCGCAAGGTCAGCGCGGCCGCCAGCCGGGCTTCCGCCGGATCGCCCAGCGCGTGGCCGAAGTCGTCCGCCACCGCGCAGGTCGGCGCGAAGCCGTCGCCGTAGTCGCCGAAACCCTGTTGGTTCACACCCTGGAACTGGATCGCGAAATACGTCGTGCCGCAATTGTCCTGCGGATAGAAGCCATAGGGCTTGCCGCAGGTCGCGCCGCCGACCAGGTTCACCACGATGCCCACGCCGCGCAGGCTGTTGACGAGCGATTCGCTGGCCGAGCAGGTGTCCGGCCCCGTGAGCACCGTGACGCGCGACAGGCCCAGTTGCGGCAGGGGCTGCCCCGCAGCGGTCGAGAGACCGCGCGTGGTCGCGTGGAACGGAATGATCGTCTGCTGCAGGGCCAGGCGAAACGGATTCTTGCTGTTGAACTGCAGCCGCTCGAACAGCCTGCCGCTGGTGGCCCCGGGGGTGCCGACCATGTAGGCCAGTTCGCTGGCCACGTCGAGCAGCCCGCCGCCGTTGTAGCGCATGTCGATCACCAGGTCGGAGATCGACGCCGCCTTGAGCTGGTCGACGGCCGCGATCAGCTGCGATTCGGCGGTCGCGAGGTGGTCGTTGAAGAGCAGGTAGCCGACCGGGCCGCTGGCGGTGGGGATCGCCTGCACGCTCTGCACCGGCGTGCGCGAGATGCGGGCCGAGGTCAGGCTCACCAGGCGACGGCTGCCATCGGCCGCCTGCAGCCTGAAGCTATGGGTCTCGCCTTCGCGCGCCGGCCTCAGCCCGGCGTTGAGTCCGCCGACGTCGGCACCGGCCACGACGTCGATGCCGTCGATCTCGACCAGCTTGAGGCCGCGCTCGATCGTCGCCTGCGCCGCAGGCGACCCGGGTTCGGCGAAGGCCACGCGAATGTCGCGCGGCGGCGCGGCGCTCAGGAAGGCCAGTTCGAGCCCGTAGCCGACCTCGACACCGCTCTGCGACAGCGCTCGATAGTCCGCCGTGTCGGCTGTGAAATGAAAGCGGTCCCTGGGCTTGCCTGAAGCGGTCAGGTTCGGCGTCTTGAGCACGCCGAAATACGCGATCGGCGTGGTGTAGTCCGCGGCCGCGAGCGTGGTCGGCACCTCGGCGAACCAGAGGTAGGTTTCGTCGATCCACGCGCGGACCCAGCGCTTCTCGGTGGCGAGCGAACCGCTGCGGTCAGGGAAGGCGGCCCCGGTGTCCGGGTCGACGCCGAAGCGCGGCGCGGCGCACTGGCCGGCGACGCTGGCGGAAGCCACGATCGGATCGTCGCCCGGCGCCGCAGGCGTGGGCGCCGACAGCGCAGCCGGTGGCAACGTCGCGCCACCACCTCCGCCCCCACCGCATGCACCGAGCAATGCCGCCACAGCCAGCGCTGCGGCACCCATGGCGCGACGACCCGCGCCCATCTTCCGGCCACCCCTCATCGATCACGCTCCCTCGCGCGCGCGGAAGAAATCCGGCGCTCTTTCTGTGTTGGTGTCTACTGGACGAAGCCCATCCCGCGCGACTCGCGCACTTCGGGCTTGATCCGGTGCTCTGCATCGAGCTGGTCCAGGAACTCGGCGGCCGAGAACTCGACCGCCAGGATGTCGGTCTGGCGTTTGACGGCCGCGAAATCACCCGGGCACAGCTGCGGCAGCCTGGCCAGCCGCAGCTTGATCTCGCTGGTGATCAGGCTCGCATCGCCGGCCAGCGCCTCGGTCACGAACATCCGCTCGCGCTGCTCGCCGGTCAACGGCATGAACTTGATCTTGAAGGTGAAGCGGCGCAGCGCGGCCTGGTCGAGCCGGTCGAGCAGGTTGGTGGTGCAGACGAAGATGCCGTCGAAGCGCTCCATGCCCTGCAGCATCTCGTTGACCTCGGTCACTTCATAGGTGCGCTGGGCCCCGCGGCGGTCCTGCAGGAAGCTGTCGGCCTCGTCGAGCAGCAGCACGGCCTTCTCGGCTTCGGCTTCCTTGAACATGGCCGCCATGTTCTGCTCGGTCTCGCCGACGTACTTGCTCATCAGGTCGCTCGCCTGCTTGATGATCAGCGGCCGCGCGATCGCCTTGGCGATGTGCTCCGCCAGCGCCGTCTTGCCGGTGCCGGGCGCGCCGTAGAAGCACATGGTGCCATGGCCGCGCGCCCTGAGCGCCTCGACGATGCGCGGGATCTCGAAGCGGGTCTCGACGTTGAGCATCTCGAGGTCATACGTGGTGACGCTGCGGCGCGCGCCCAGCCCATCGGCCGTGCCGAGCGCGAGATCGGCATTCTTGAGCTGGCGCTCGATCAGGCTTTCGACGGACCCTCCGTCGGTCATCGCCAGTTCGGCGAAACGCACCGCGGTCCGGATCTGCGCCGGCGTCAGGCCCTTGCGCCCGGCCAGCTTGGCGGTGAAGGCTTCGGACACCGCCACGCCTTCGAGCGTCTTGCGCACCAGTTGCTCGCGGGCGCCGGGCGGCGGCGACTTGAGCTCCAGGTGGTAGGCGAAGCGGCGCCGGAAGGCCGGATCGATCTGCTCGATCCGGTTGGTGACCCAGAGCGTCGGCACCGCGTTCGTTTCGAGGATCTGGTTGACCCAGGCCTTGCCGCTCACGCTGCCGCTGGTGGGAGAGGGGATCTGCTCGGCGCGCGCCATGATCTGCGCCGCCTCGGTGCTGATCGGCGGGAACACGTCCTCGACCTCGTCGAACAGCAGGGCCGCCTGCTCGCTGCCCTTCAGGAACACCTGCGCGATCTGCAGCGAGCGGTAGCGATCGCGGCCCGACAGCGAGTTGCCGTCGCGGTCGGCGTACTCGACCTCGAACAGCTCCAGCCCCGCGGCCTGCGCGACGACCTTGGCAAGCTCGGTCTTGCCGGTGCCCGGAGGGCCGTAAAGCAGCACGTTGACGCCCGGCTCCTTGCGCCCGACCGCGGCGCGCAGCAGGGTGACCAGCATCTGCGTATCGTCCAGCACGAAGGAAAAGTCATGGACCGACAGCGCGCTCTTGGCGGACGGCCGCGTGAACACCGCCATCAGCTCGTTGCGATCGCGGTACTCGCGCATCAGCACCGGCGGCAGCTTCTCGCTGACCTTCATGAGATCGGCCAGGTCGGTGATGTTGTGCTCGGAAATCAGGTTCTCGACCAGACCGATGCGCTCCAGCCGGGACCCGGCGCGCAGCGCCTCGCCCACCTCGCTGGCGCTGACCCCGGCCACTTCGGCGATCGCGGCATAGGCCTCGGGCGCGTTGTTGACCTTGAACTCGACCAGCAGCGAGCGCAGATCGCGCTGGTAGCGCGCCAGCGTGCCATAGAGCAGCAGCGCGCGCTCGGCCTTGTTGAGCTGCAGCAGGCCGGCCAGCGCGTCGATGTTCTTCTCGACCAGGGTCGACTGCTTGCGCAGCGCATGGGTGAGCCAGTCGCGCGTCACCGACAGCACGGACAGCAGGTCCTTGGGCTGGTCCTTGGCGTATTCGTCGAGGTAGAAAAACAGCGTGCCTTCCTCGTAGGGGCCGCGCCAGACGCCATGGCGATCGAGCAGCGTGCGGCCGTCGTAGGCCTCGACGCCCTTCCAGATCTCGTTGCCGACGCAACGCCGCACCAGAAACTCGCGCAGCCGCTGCAGCACCGGCAGCGGCCAGACCAGGTGGCGGCCGGTCAGGGAGAGCAGCCCATTGAGGTCCCGGCGCACATTGAAGCGCGGGCCCTGCTTGGCCGCGAGAGTCAGCACGAAGTGCGAACACATGAGTTCGAGCACCGGCGCTTCCTTGAGTCCGGGCGATGGCAATGCGTGGCCGCGCGAAGCCGCGGCCACCACATCGACACCGGAACGCTTGACCATCGGACAACCTCCAGCTAGGAGCGGGTGAATCTGGAAGCGACCATAGCGCAGAGTTTTGGCTTCGGGAAGCCTAAGTGCACGAAATACCCTCATGTTGCGATTCCGTCCACAATCCACCCGATGGTTGGAATCGAAGACATCGAACGCGCGGCCGTCCGCCTTCAGGGACAGGTGCTGGACACCCCCTGCGTCGAATCGCGCACCCTTTCCGAGATCGTCGGCGCCCAGGTTTTCCTCAAGTTCGAGAACCTGCAGTTCACCGCCTCGTTCAAGGAACGCGGCGCTTGTAACAAGCTGGTCGACCTCTCGGAGGCCGGCACCCGCGGCGTGATCGCGATGTCGGCCGGCAACCATGCCCAGGGCGTGGCCTACCACGCCCAGCGCCTCGGGTTGCGCGCACTGATCGTGATGCCACGCTTCACGCCAGGCGTGAAGATCGAACGCACGCGCGGATTCGGCGCCGAGGTGGTGCTGCACGGCGACACGCTCGATGCGGCCCGCGCGCACGCGCTGGCGCTCGCGGAGCGCGAGGGGCGGGCTTTCGTCCATCCCTACGACGACGAGGCGATCATCGCCGGGCAGGGCACGCTGGCGCTCGAAATGCTGGATGCGGTGCCCGACCTGGATGTGCTGGTGGTCTCGGTCGGCGGCGGCGGGCTGATCGCCGGCATGGCGGTCGCCGCCAAGGCGCGCAAGCCGGACATCCGCATCGTGGGCGTTCAGACCTCGCGCTTCCCGGCCATGGTGAATGCGGTGCAGGGCACCCACCACCCTCAGGGCACGAGCACGATCGCCGAAGGCATCGCCGTGGGCACGCCCGGCGTGCTGACCCGCGAAATCATCGCCCGCGAGGTCGACGACCTGCTGCTGGTCGACGAGGGAGACATCGAGCAGGCGGTGCTGATGCTGCTCGAGATCGAGAAGACGCTGGTCGAGGGCGCGGGTGCGGCCGGACTCGCCGCGCTGATCCGGCATCCCGACCGCTTCCGGGGCCAGCGCGTCGGCCTCGTGCTGTCAGGCGGAAACATCGACCCGCTGCTGCTGGCGGCGATCATCGAGCGCGGCATGGTGCGGGCCGGCCGGCTCGCGCGCGTGCGCGTCAGTGCGCGCGACGTCCCGGGTTCCCTGGCCCATATCACGGCCACCGTGGCGGAAGCGGGCGCCAACATCGATGAGGTGCACCACCAACGCGCGTTCACCATGCTGGCGGCGCAGAACGTCGATGTGGAACTGGTGCTCCAGACCCGTGGGCGGGAGCATCTGGCGGCCGTGCTGGATGCCTTGCGCAAAGCGGGATTCGAGGCTGCAGAGCAGCGTTGAATTCAGCCCGACGCCGTTGAATCCGCGGCGGTGGCCAAGCCCGACCACTGGGTCTGGCAACCCCCTAGACCGCGGCCGGCGGACCCAACGGTAAAATGGCCGGAGTCTTGAGAACCCAAGGAATCCCGATGTCCAATCCCACCCCCAACGAGCCCGGCCATGCAGTTGCCGTCGAACCCGACGCGGTCGAGTCGATCGTCCCTCTCATGCCCCTGGTGCTGCCCCTCGTCGGCGGGGTGCTGATGCTCCTTCTGGCCTCCATCGCCATCTACATGGCCTGATTCCGGCGGTCGCCCCGCGGACACCCCGTGTCCCCGTGCCGGCGCGACCTGCCTCAGATCCAGGGGGTGGCCCAAGTGCCGACCCGCCCTGGTCCACCCGGGCTTCCATCCAGCCTCCTCCCTAGACGGAAGCGTTTTTTCCAACGGACTTCGCCCGCCCCATGGCGTCGAGTCCCGTTCGAAAAGACGATTTTCAACTTCGGAGATAGACGATGAACGCACCACTGAAGGGACTCGCCATGCAGGCCCCCTCCTTTGTCAAGAACGCGAAGCTGATCGCATGGGTGGCCGAGATGGCCGCGCTGTGCAAGCCCGACCGCATCCACTGGTGCGACGGCAGCCAGGAAGAATACGACCGGCTCTGCCAGCTGATGGTCGAGGCCGGCACCCTCAAGAAGCTCAACCCGGCCAAGCGCCCCAACTCCTTCCTCGCCTCTTCCGACCCGAGCGACGTCGCGCGCGTCGAAGACCGCACCTTCATCTGCTCCGCGAAGAAGGAAGACGCCGGCCCGACCAACAACTGGATGGCCCCGGCGGAAATGCGCGCGACGCTGCAGCCGCTGTTCGACGGCTGCATGAAGGGCCGCACGATGTACGTGGTGCCGTTCAGCATGGGCCCGCTCGGCTCGCCGATCGCGCACATCGGCATCGAACTGTCCGACAGCCCCTACGTGGCGGTCAACATGAAGATCATGACCCGCATGGGCCGCGCCGTGTACGACGTGCTCGGCGACAACGGCGAGTTCGTGCCCTGCGTGCACACGGTCGGCGCGCCGCTGGCAGCCGGCCAGCAGGACGTGGCCTGGCCCTGCAACAAGACCAAGTACATCGTCCACTACCCCGAGACGCGCGAGATCTGGAGCTATGGCTCGGGCTACGGCGGCAACGCGCTGCTCGGCAAGAAGTGCTTCGCGCTGCGCATCGCGTCGAACATGGGCCGCGACGAGGGCTGGCTGGCCGAGCACATGCTGATCCTCGGCGTGACCAATCCGGCCGGCAAGAAGTACCACGTGGCCGCGGCCTTCCCGAGCGCCTGCGGCAAGACCAACTTCGCCATGCTGATCCCGCCGGCCGGCTTCGACGGCTGGAAGGTCACGACCATCGGCGACGACATCGCCTGGATCAAGCCCGGCGCCGACGGCAAGCTGCACGCGATCAACCCCGAGGCGGGCTATTTCGGCGTCGCGCCCGGCACCAACATGCAGACCAATCCGAACTGCATGGCCAGCCTCGACCGCGACGTCATCTTCACCAACGTGGCCCTGACCGATGACGGCGACGTCTGGTGGGAAGGCATGGGCGCAGCCCCGGCGCACGCGATCGACTGGCAGGGCAAGGACTGGACGCCCGCGATCGCCAAGGAGACCGGCGCCAAGGCCGCGCATCCGAACGCCCGCTTCACGGTCGCCGCGATCAACAACCCGGCGCTCGACACGGCCTGGGACGACCCGAAGGGCGTCGCGATCGACGCCTTCATCTTCGGCGGCCGCCGCTCGACCACCGTGCCGCTGGTGACCGAGGCCCGCAACTGGGTCGAAGGCGTCTACATGGCGGCGACGATGGGCTCGGAGACGACCGCTGCGGCCGCCGGCCAGCAGGGCGTGGTGCGGCGCGATCCGTTCGCGATGCTGCCCTTTGCCGGCTACAACATGAGCGACTACTTCCAGCACTGGCTGGATCTCGGCAAGAAGCTCGAGGCCTCGGGCGCCCGGCTGCCGAAGATCTACACCACCAACTGGTTCCGCAAGGGCGAGGACGGCAAGTTCGTCTGGCCCGGCTACGGGGAGAACATGCGCGTGCTCAAGTGGATGATCGACCGCATCGAGCAGAAGGCCGAAGGCAGCGAACACGTGTTCGGCGTCAGCCCGCGCTACGAGGACCTCAACTGGACCGGCCTGGACTTCAGCGCCAAGCAGTTCGACACCGTCACCAGCATCGACAAGGCCGCCTGGCAGGCCGAACTGAAGCTGCATGCCGAGCTGTTCGAGCAGTTGGCGCACCATCTGCCACAGGAACTGCCGGCCACCAAGGCGGCGATCGAGAAGCGCCTCGCGGCCTGAGCCTGAGCCTCTCGCCGCCAATGAAAAAGCCGCCCTCGGGCGGCTTTTTCATTTCATGCAGCCGGCCCGAAGGCCGGCGAATCGATCAGTAGTACTGGCCGAGATTCACGCGGCGCATCGCTTCATGGAGCGTCGGGACGCGGACGTCGGCGGAGCGCTGAGCCACACGCTCCAGCGAACGCGCCTTGCCGGCGGCGGGCAGTTCGACCTCAGCGGCCTGCTGGCGCGTGGCGATGGCGTTGAGTTCGCTGAGGATGCGCGGGTCCTGCTTGGCGTAGGCCAGGAACTGCTCGTCCGCGCGCTCGGCCGCGCGCCGCTTGGCGGCACCGCGGGTGGAGGCGATGACGCGAGCAGCCAGCGAACGCGCAGTGCCGGCGAACAGCGCCAGGCCGACGAAGGCCACGCCCCACAGCACCACCCAGGCCAGCATCAGGCCGCCCTCGTCGGTGACGGTCATCAGCCGGTCGGCGACGACCAGCAGGGACGACACGATGGCCGCCAGCAGCAACGCGGCCAGGCCTCGGGCGCCATCGAAACCGCGGCGGGCGGCGCGGACGCGGTCGAACGCCGCCTCGGCGCGAACGATGCCGGGGTGGGTTGCGGGCTTGTCAACGTGAATGAAGCTGGTCATGGTGTTCCTCCTGAAAGGGGACGAGAGGCCGGAGCCGATGCCCTGATATTAGGGGTTACCCTAGTGTTTTTCCACTTTATCCTGTTGATGTTTATCATTCACATCACTTATGGATGTCAACTTTCGCACGCTCGACCTGAACCTTCTTCGCGTGTTCGACGAGGTGATGGCGGAGCGCAATCTCACGCGCGCTGCCCGCAACCTGTCGATCACCCAGCCCGCGGTCAGCAATGCGCTGCGTCGGCTGCGCGAAGTGCTTGGAGACGAACTGGTGCGGCGCGCTGGCGCAGGCGTGGAGCCGACGCCGCGGGCGCTGGCGCTGTGGCCCACGGTGCGCGACGCGCTGCGACAACTGCAGCACACCCTGGCCCCAGGTGAATTCGATCCCGGGACCGCCGACACCAGCTTCCTGCTGGCGATGGCCGACGCCACGGCCGCCGAGCTGATGCCGGGCCTGATCGGGATCGTCGAGGAGGAAGCCCGGGCGGTGTCGCTGCGCGTGTTGCCGCTGACCACGCGCGATCCGCGGCGGATGCTGGAGCAGGAGGAAGTCGACGTCGCGATCGGCTACTTTCCCGCTGTGATCGCCAGCCTGGCCGCCCGCGGGCAGTCCGGCGTCGGCGCGCCCTTCGAGACGCAGCGGCTCTACGTGGGGCAGTACGTGTGCGTGATGCGCCGCGGCCATCCGCTGGCGGATGCGCCGCTGACGCTCGACAGCTACTGCGCCGCGCGCCACCTGCTGGTGAGCTTCTCGGGCCGGCCCTACGGCTTCATCGACCAGACGCTGGGCGCCATGGGGCGCGAACGGCGCATCGTGGTCACGGTGAACCAGTTCTTCACGGCCGGGCGGGTGGTCGCCAACTCGAATCTGCTGACGGTGATGCCGCGGCACTTCGCGCGCGTGACCGGCATCGACGATCACCTGGTGCTGCGCGAGCTTCCGTTCGACCAGCCGCTGGTGCATGTGGATGCGCTGTGGCATCGGCGCGCCCAGCATGCGCACGCCCACGGATGGCTGCGGCAGGCGTTGCTGCGCGCTGCGGGGGCGGCGTTCTCCGGCTCGCCGGGCGAGCCGGCGGCTTGACGGTCAGCGGACGACGCTGAGCCAGGCGCTGGCGGCGGCGCGCAGTTCCTGGGCCTGATAGGCATCGAGGCCGGCGCGGCGGTCGGCGCTCTGCATCAGGATGGCGGCCGGACTGTCATCGACGGCCTTGTCGGCCGGGCGGAGAAAACGGGCCACGAGGGCCATGAGCTGAAACATGATGGTGCGCTGCCCAGCGGGCGGCGCCAAGTTGACGATGAATCAAGAATAAGGGTTTTCCCCAATTTATCAAGCCAAAGGTTATGCGCAGCACGCATGAAGGCATCGTCTAGACTGCATCCATGAAGCTTCAGTTGCTCTCGGATCTGCACATCGAAGTGCATCCCCAGCTCCAGATCGCCCCGGCGCCTGGCGCCGACCTGCTGGTGCTCGCCGGCGATATCGGCTCCTACCAGGAGGGCTCGCGGCTGGTGGCGCCCGATTTCGGGCTGACCCGCTTTTCGCCGCGCCATGGCTGGCCGGCGCCGGTGATCTATGTCCCGGGCAACCATGAGTACGACAACGCGGATTTCGACGAGGTGCACAGCCGGCTTCGAGAAACCTGCGAGGCGCTGGAGATCGGCTGGCTGGAGCGCGAAACCCRGACGATCGACGGCATTCGCTTCGTCGGCACCACGCTGTGGGCGGACTTCGACGCGCTGGTCGAACCCTCGGACACGCTGGGCGATGCGCTCAAGAAGCGCGGCAAGGCCGTGCGCGCGGCCAATTTCTATCTGGAGAAAGCCGCCACGCAGCGTGCCGGGCGAATCTTCCTCGCGGACGAGATGAGGGAGCACTCACTGATCTGCCAGGACTGGCTGCGCAACGAGCTCGCCCAGGACTTCGACGGCACGACCGTGGTCATCACGCATTTCGCGCCGACCCTGGCGAGTGCCGATCCGCGCTATGGCCTGAGTCCCGGCACCGCGGGCTTCTGCAATTCGCTGGATGAACTGCTGCCCCGGGCCGATCTCTGGCTGCACGGCCACCTGCATTGCCAATTCGACTACCTGAAGGACGGTTGCCGCGTGGTCGCGAATCCCCTGGGCTACATGGGCAAGGGCGAACAGGAGGACTTCAGGCCCGATCTGCTGATCGAGGTGCCGCGGCGGCCTGCGCGCGCCGGCTGAACCTGCCCACCCGGGCGCGCGACCGCCCCTATGATCGGCGCGCATTCGCAGCAAGGGATACGCGTGCTCAACGGCTTGTGGCTTGGCTTCTTTCTGACGGCGGCAGTGACGGCGCTCGCGCGCTGGCTGCTCGGCGGCGACGCGACCGTGTTCGCCGCCGTGGTCGAGAGCCTGTTCGCTATGGCCCGGCTCTCGGTCGAGGTGATGGTGCTGCTGTTCGGCACGCTCACGCTGTGGCTGGGCTTCCTGCGCATCGCCGAGGCCGCGGGCATCGTGGACCTGCTCGCCCGGCTGCTGGCGCCGTTGTTCCGCCGCCTGATGCCCGAGGTGCCGGCCGGGCATCCGGCGCTCGGGCTGATCACGCTCAACTTCGCGGCCAACGCGCTCGGGTTGGACAACGCGGCGACGCCGATCGGGCTCAAGGCGATGCGCGAATTGCAGACGCTGAATCCGAGCGCGACGACCGCGAGCAATGCGCAGATCCTGTTCCTGGTACTCAACGCCTCGTCGCTGACGCTGCTGCCGGTCACGATCTTCATGTACCGCGCGCAGCAGGGCGCGGCCGATCCGACGCTGGTGTTCCTGCCGATCCTGCTGGCGACCAGCGCGTCGACCCTCGTCGGGCTGCTGTCGGTGGCCTTCATGCAGCGCCTGCGGCTGTGGGACCCAGTGGTGCTGGCCTATCTGCTGCCCGGCGCGCTGCTGCTCGCCGGCTTCATGGCGCTGCTGGCCACCCTCTCGGCCGCAGCCCTGGCTTCGCTCTCCTCGCTGCTTGGCAACCTCACGCTGTTCGGGCTGATCGTCGGCTTCCTGCTGGTCGGGGCGCTCCGGCGGATCAGGGTCTACGAGTGCTTCGTCGAAGGCGCCAAGGAGGGCTTCGACGTCGCGAAGAACCTGCTGCCCTACCTTGTCGCGATGCTGTGTGCGGTCGGCGTGCTGCGCGCCTCGGGCGCGCTCGACCTGGCGCTCGAAGGCATCCGCTGGGCCGTCGGGCACACCGGCTGGGACACGCGCTTCGTCGACGCGCTGCCGACCGCGCTGGTCAAGCCCTTCTCGGGCAGCGCGGCACGCGCGATGCTGATCGAGACCATGCAGAGCCAGGGCGTCGACAGCTTCCCGGCGCTGGTCGCGGCCACCATCCAGGGCAGCACCGAAACGACTTTCTATGTGCTGGCGGTCTACTTCGGCGCGGTCGGGCTCCAGCGGGCACGCCATGCGGTGGGCTGCGCGCTGCTGGCGGAACTGGCGGGCGTGATGGCGGCCATCGCGGTCGGCTACTGGTTCTTCGGTTGACCGGCTGAGCCGGCGGCAGCGACCTCGCGCCCGATCGGCCAAAATGGGCCTCCAACTGCCCGCTCTTCCGTGACCGCACCCGCCCAGGCGCAACCGCCCTCCTTCTCCCTCGACGAATTCCGCGCATCGCTCGGCATGTTCGCCACCGGCGTGACCATCGTCACGGCGCGGGCCGCCAACGGCGCGCTGGTCGGCCTGACGGCCAACTCCTTCAACTCGGTCTCGCTCGACCCCCCGCTGGTGCTCTGGAGCCTGGCACGCAGCGCGGCGTCGATGGCGGCGCTGCGGACCGGCTCGCACTACGCGATCAACATCCTCTCCGCCAGCCAGAAGAGCCTGGCGGAGCGCTTCGCGACCAAGAACGTCGATCGCTGGCGCGAGGTCGCCTACACCGAGGGCATCGGCGGTGCGCCGGTGCTGGTGGGCGCGGCGGCCAGCTTCGAGTGCTTCAACCGCAGCCGCTACGACGAGGGCGACCACGTGATCTTCGTCGGCGAGGTCGAGCGCTGCACGCACAGCACGGGCGCCTCGCCGCTGCTGTTCCACGGCGGGCGCTTCTACACGGAGCATCCGCTTTGAAGGCGGCGCCGGCGGTGCTGCTGGCGGTGGCGTGCGCGGTCGAAGCCGCGGCGGCGCAGGAAGCACCGAAGCCCGAGAAGCAGAACTGGTTCGACGACCCGTTCTTCCAGGTGTCTTCGGGCATGCGCAATTGCCCGGTTCCGGAAGGCCCGTTGATGACCGCCGAGGAACGGCGCGCGCAGATGCATTCGCGCCTGGAGCGCGGCACCAGCTGCTGGCTGGCCGGCCGCTGCGCCGACAGCAACGCCTACCGCTACGACAAGGCGCTGGCGCCCCGGGTGCAGGCGGCCCTGGCGGCGGTGCCGGGCGTGCGGCGCGGCAGCGTCTGGGTCGTGATCCAGCGCCGCTGGGTGTACCTGCAGGGCTGCGTGCCCTCGCGCGAACTGGCCGCGGCGCTGGACCGCGCCGCGCGCACGGTGCCCGATGTGGAGGTGGTCCTGCCCAACCTGATGATCGGCACGCGCGGCCGCCCGCCCTACCCGATCGCGACACACTGAACAAACAAGAAGAATGATCGAACGCAAGCACCACCTCGACCCTCGCGCCACCACCCTGCTCATCGCCTGCTGCGCCTTCTGGGGCTTGCAGCAAATCCTGATCAAGACCACGGTCACCGAAGTGCCCCCGCTGTGGCAGGCCTCGATCCGCATGGCGGGTGCGGTGGTGCTGCTCTGGGCCTGGTGCGCCCGGCGCGGCGTGCCGCTGTTCGAGCGCGACGGCACGCTGCCGGGCGGGCTGCTCGCGGGCGCGCTGTTTGCGGGCGAGTTCATCTGCATCTACCTCGGGCTCCAGCTCACGACGGCGTCGCGGCTCACGGTGTTTCTCTATACCTCGCCCTTCGTGGTGGCGCTGCTGCTGCCGCGCTGGGTGCCGGCCGAGCGGCTGCACGGCCTGCAGTGGGTGGGGCTGGCGATCGCCTTCGCGGGCGTGGTGCTGGCCTTCAGCGAGAGCTTCGGCCACAGCACCTCGGCCCAGTTGCGCGGCGATGCGCTGGCACTCACCGGCGGCGTGCTGTGGGGCCTGACCACGCTGGCGATCCGCGCCACCCGGCTCGCCACCGCCAGCGCCGAGAAGACGCTGTTCTATCAAATCGCGGTGACCGCAGCGATCTCGCCGCTCCTGTCGCTGCTGCTCGGTGAGCGCTGGAGCTTCACCTACTCGGCCTATGCCTGGTTCTCGATCGCGCTGCAGACCGTGATCGGCGCCTTCGCGAGCTACCTGGCCTGGATGTGGCTGCTGCGCCACTACCCGGCCACGCGCATCTCCTCCTTCACTTTCCTGACGCCGCTGCTCGCGCTGGTGTTCGGCGTGCTGCTGCTCTCGGAGCCGCTGACGCTGCAGCTGCTGCTGGCGCTGACCGGCGTGGCGCTCGGCATCGTGCTGGTGAACCGGCGGCCCGGAGCGCAGGCATGAACTTGCAGCCGGTGCTCGATGCCATCAATGCCGAACTGCGTCCGCTGCTCGGCGCCGAAGGCCAGGTCGCCAGCTACATCCCGGCGCTGGCGCGGGTGCCAGCGCAGCAGTTCGGCATTGCGCTCAGGACCTGCGACGGCCAGGAGGCCTCGGCCGGCGACGCCGACACGCCGTTCTCGATCCAGAGCATCTCGAAGCTGTTCACGCTGACGCTCGCGATGCGGCGCCTGGGCGACGTGCTGTGGGAGCGGATCGGCCGCGAGCCTTCGGGCAATCCCTTCAATTCGCTGGTGCAGCTGGAGAACGAACAGGGGCGGCCGCGCAACCCCTTCATCAATGCGGGCGCGATCGCGGTGGCCGATCGGCTCGTGAGCCTGGGTCACGCCAAGGCCGACCTGCTTGCGCTGATGTCCGAGCTCTGCGGCGAGCCGATCGCCTACGACGAGGAAGTGGCCGCCTCCGAGGCCGTGACCGGCTTTCGCAACATCGCGCTGGCCAACTTCATGAAGAGCTTCGGCAAGATCGACAACGATGTGCGCGAAGTGCTCAGCCTGTACTTCCACCAGTGCGCGATCCGCATGAGCTGCCGGCAGCTGGCGCGCGCCGCCGGTTTCCTGTGCCGAGACGGCGCCCATCCGATCGACGGCGAGCCCGAGATCACGACCGAGCGGCACGCGCGCCGCATCAATGCGCTGATGCTGACCTGCGGCACCTACGACGCCGCCGGCGACGTCGCCTTCTCGATCGGCCTGCCGTGCAAGAGCGGCGTCGGCGGCGGCATCGTTGCCGTGGTGCCGGACAAGCTGACACTGTGCGTCTGGTCGCCGGCGCTCGATGCCACCGGCAATTCGCTGCTGGGGCTCAAGGCGCTCGAGCTTTTCACGGCCCGCACCGGACTTTCCATTTTTTGAATGCATTCATGACAGACACCGACACTGCCCCTCCGATCCAGCAAGCCACCCTCTGGAGCGACGAGCTCTGGACCGCGCGCGTGATCAAGAACGAAGACGACGACGGCTGGGCCGTGGCGATGACGCGCCACGGCGATCCGGAGCCCGCGCTGGTCGGTCCCTGGACCATGGGCCGCGACAAGAAGAATCCCAAGCCGCTCGATGCGCCGGCCTTTCACACGCTGGTGAAGACCGCCAACGAAGTGCTGCGCCGCCATGAGCAGCAGCTGCATGCGCGACTCAACAAGAGCGTCAGCGTCGGTGCGGGATCGGAACGCATCCGCGTGTCGCTGCAGATCGTGCCCGACGAGGACAATCCGCACGCGATGCTGCGGGCGCACGACGAATCCGGCAGCGAGCTCGCCGAGCTGCGCGTGAAACCGGACTTCAAGCTCAACGCCGCCAGCGCCGAGGCCTGGATCGACAGCGGCTTCCAGAAGCCGCGCTGAAGACAAGGGCATCGGCGTTCTCGTCTACGCTTGGCCATGCACTTCCTTCCTGCCCTCCTGCTGTTCCTCCACCTGCTCGCCGCCGCCTTCTGGGTCGGCGGCATGGCCGTGATGCATTTCGCGGTACGGCCTTCGGCGGTGGCGACGCTCGAACCGCCGCTGCGCCTGCCGTTCATGGCAGCCACGCTGACACGCTTCTTCGTCGGCGTGTCGTCCGCCATCGGCGTGCTGCTCGCGAGCGGCCTGCTGCTGGTCTGGCAGGCGGGCGGTTTTGCGCGCGTGCACTGGAGCGTGCACGCGATGTTCGCGGTCGGACTGGCGATGATGGCCTTGTTCCTGCACCTGCGCTTCGCGCCCTTTCCGCGGCTCGTGCGCGCGGTGGCGGCGCGCGAATGGCCGGTGGCGGCCGCGAACCTCAATCTGATCCGCAAGCTGGTCGGCGTGAACCTGATGCTGGGCGTGGCGGTGTTCGCGCTGGCGGTGGTCGGCCGGGCGCTGTGAAACGCGCCCTGCGGGGGGCACGCCTAGCGCTGGCTGAACGTCGCGAGAATCTGCAGCACGCTCTCGGTGGCGCCGTCGAGTGCCGCGCGCGGCCGATGGGCGATGCCCAGCCGGCGTGTCAGCGCCGGCCGCAGCGGCAGCATCCGCATGCGTTCGTCGAGCGGGTTGTCGCTGGCCGGCAGCACCGGAAGCACGGCGGCGCCGTAACCGGCGGCCACCAGGCTGCGCATCGCAGCGTCGTAGTTGAGTTCGATGCGGGGCCGCGGCGCCTCGCCCGCCGCCGCGAACCACTCGGTCGTGAGCCGATACATGTGGGTGCTGGTGTCGTTGGCGATCAGCGGCTGCTGGGCCAGCCATTTCGGCGTCGCGCGCTGCGGCGACTTCCACTTGCGCGGCACGAAGGCCATCATCGGCTGGTCGCGCCAGCGCGTCACCACCAGGTCGCGCAACGGCGGCTGCGGCATCGCCACCAGGCCGATGTCGATCGTGCCCATGGCGAGCCGGGCCATCGCCTCGTTCGAGCCCAGGATGCTGACCTCGACATCGATGCCCGCATGACGCTCCTCGAGCGCTTCGAGCACCTGCGGCAGCAGGTCGACCACCACGCCGGTGGACGTGCCCAGGCGCACCCGTCCGGTCCGCCCCTCGGCCTGGCGCCGCACCGCGGCCACCGCCTCGTCGGCATCGCGCAGCAGCTGGCGGGCGCGTTCGACCAGCACGGCGCCGGCGGCGGTCGGCGTGATCCGGCGGCTGCCCCGCACCACCAGCCGGGCGCCCAGGCGGGATTCGAGTTCGCTGATGTGCAGGCTGACCGTGGGTTGCGCGAGGTGCAGGGCCCGGGCCGCGGCCGAGAAGCTGCCGAGGTCGGCGATGGCCACCAGGGTGCGCAGTTGGTCGAGGTTGAGTTGCCGCATCAGGAAAGCTGATTGGAGGTGACAGGATTCTCAACTTCCACAATAGCACGCGGGCTTGCAAGATGGCTTCCTATTCAAGGAGCCACGCCATGCCGTCGATCCGGTCCGCCTTCGTCACCCGCCTGTTCGACGGGGTTCGCGCGCTGCGCCGCTGCTGGCTGGACCAGCGCCAGCTCCGCTCGATGAGCGAGCTCGAGCTGCGCGACCTGGGCGTGGGCCGCAGCGAGATCCCCTGGTTGCTCAGCGATGCTGCGGCACCGCCGCGTGCGCCACGCAGCCATGCGCGGTGTGCTGCGGATGCTCGGCCAGCAATGCGGCCGTGACGCCGTTGGTCCAGCCGAAGCCGTCCTGCAGCGGGTACTCGCCGCCGGCGCCGCCTGCGGTGTCGTCGCGCTCGACGCGCCGCAGGGCGTACTTCTCGACCAGCTTGCCTTCGCGCTCGTAGAGCGCGGCAACGGTCGCGAGCCAGCGCCTGGCGATGGTGCGCGACAGCGCCTCGTGGCCGTAGTCGGCCAGCCCCCGGACCGCCATCCACTGCAGCGCCGCCCAGCCATTGGGGCGGTCCCACTGCTGGTCGCTGCCGCACTCGGTGGTCGACAGCCCACCATGCGCCAGCAGCCGCTTTGACAAGGTCTCGGCCAGCGCCTCGGCCTGGGCAGCGGTCGCGACGCCGACGAACAGTGGCACCACGCTGGCGGCGGTCAGGCAGCTGCGGCGCACGCCCTGGCGCCAGTCGTGGTCGAAGAAGGCCCCCTGCCGCGGGTCCCAGAAGAGCTCGCCGATCGCGGCCCGGCGCGCCTCGGCTTGCTGCGAACAGGCCCGCGCGGCGGCGGCGTCGCCGGCCTGCGCGCTCACGGTGGCGAGCGTGCATTCGAGCTTGTGCAGAAAGGCGTTCAGGTCGACCGGCAGGATGTCGGTGATGCACAGCGTGGCCAGCGAGGCGGCCGTGGCGGCGCGCACGTGGGCGCAGGGCTGCCCGTCGCTCGGCGGCGATGGCTCGCGCATCCAGCGGGTGCTGAAGTCCCAGCCCGACTCGCAGGCCGCGCGGATCTCACGGTAGATCAGGGCCGGCTCGCGATCGCAGGCCTGTGCCGTGGCCGCGTCTTCGATCCACGACTCCTCGCGCGGCGTGTCGCGCTCGGCCCAATAGCGATTGAGCAGGGCGCCGCCGGGCAGCCGCACCACGTGCCGGCTCGCTTCGCCCGGCGCCAGGCCCTCGCTGCCGGCCATCCACCACGCATGCTCGCGCCGCAGCTGCGGCAGGAAGTCGCGCGCGTCGACCGCGCCCTGCTGCTGCGCGAGTTCGACCATCAGCGCAAACACGGGGGGCTGCGAGCGACCCAGGTAGTAGCTGCGCGTGCCGTTCGGCACATGGCCATAGGTGTCGATCAGATAGGCGAAATTCTCGACCATGTCGCGCACCAGCGGCCGATGCCGCTCGCCTGGCAGGCCCAGCAACGTGAAGTAGGAATCCCAGTAGTAGAGCTCGCGGAAGCGTCCGCCCGGCACCAGGTACGGATGGGGCAGCTGCAGCAGCGAGGAGTGCGGCGGATGCGCCTGGGGATGCCGCGTCAGCACCGGCCACAGGTCGTCGATGTGCGCCGCGATCGGCTGTCCCGGAACCGACACGTAGTCGCTAGGCGCCGGCTCGACCAGCTCGAAGCTCGCCTGCACGAAGGCCGCGAGATCGAAGCCGGGTTCGCCGCACTGCGCCCTGTAGGCCGCCAGGATGGCTTGCGGCTCGGCGCGTGGCGCGCAATCGACGAAGGTCTTGCTGTCGGTGAAGACGCGCCCCGACTGGACCGCGACGAAAAGCTCCTGGTAGCGGTCGGCCGGCGTCAGCGTGTCGGGCGCGGGCGCAGCCGCGGCGCGCGTCGAGCGCTCCGCGGTGGAAGCGCCCGGCGCGGTCACACCACGCCCGCCGCCCGCAGCGCTGTGCGCCTGGCTTCGTCGATGCCGAACTCGGCCAGCACCTCGTCGGTGTGCTGACCGAGCGCGGGTGGCGCCCGGCGCAGCACCGGGGGCGTGGCCTGCAGCCGCAGCGGGCTGGCCACGCCGACGATCTGCGCGATGCCGTCGCCGGCGTCGCGCGGCAGGCTCACGGCCAGGCCGCGCGCCTTGACCTGGTCGTCCTCGAAGGCCTGGGCGATGTCGTTGATCGGGCCGCAGGGCACGGCCTTGTCCTCGAGCAGCGCGATCCAATCGGCCGTGCTGCGCGTGCGGGTCACGGCCTCCATCTGCGGGATCAGCACCTCGCGGTGCTTGACGCGCAGCGTGTTGGTGGCGAAGCGCGGATCGGCGGCCCACTCCGGATGGCCGGCGGCTTCGCAGAAGCGCGCGAACTGGCCGTTGTTGCCGATCGCCAGCAGCATCGCGCCGTCGGCTGTGCGGAAGTCCTGGTAGGGCGCCAGGCTCGGATGGCTGTTGCCCTGGCGCTGCGGCGCCACGCCGGTATTGAGGAAGGCGCTGGCCTGATTGGCCAGGATCGCCATGCCGACGTCGAGCAGCGCCATGTCGATGTGCTGGCCCTCTCCGGTGCGGTGCCGGACCTCGATCGCGGCCAGGATCGCGGTGCTCGCATAGACGCCGGTGAAGAGGTCGGTCAGCGCGACGCCGACCCGCAGCGGCCCGCCGCCGGGCGCCTCGTCGGGCCGGCCGGTGATGCTCATCATGCCGGTGGTGGCCTGGATCATCAGGTCGTAGCCGGCCCGCATGGCATGCGGGCCGTCGTGGCCGAAGCCGGTGACGCTGCAGTAGATGAGGCGCGGATTGGCGGCGCGCAGGCTCTCATGGTCGAGGCCGTACTGCTTGAGGCCGCCGGTCTTGAAGTTCTCGACCAGGATGTCGCTCTCGGCCGCCATGCGCTTGAGCAGCGCCTGGCCGTCGGGCGAGGCCATGTCGATCGTGACCGAGCGCTTGTTGCGGTTGCAGGCCGTGAAGTAGGTGGCCTGGTGGGTGTCCTGGCCGTCCGCATCCTTGAGGAAGGGCGGACCCCAGCTGCGCGTGTCGTCGCCGACGCCCGGCCGCTCGATCTTGATCACGTCGGCCCCCAGGTCCGCGAGGATCTGGGTGCACCACGGGCCCGCGAGCACGCGCGAAAGGTCCAGGACCTTGAGGCCCGCGAGGGCGCCCTGCGTGGCGGCGGCGGTGGTCATCAGTTTGCGAAGGCGGCGATGCCGGTCTGGGCGCGGCCGAGGATCAGCGCATGGATGTCGTGCGTGCCTTCGTAGGTGTTGACCACCTCGAGGTTGACCAGGTGGCGGGCCACGCCGAACTCGTCGCTGATGCCGTTGCCGCCCATCATGTCGCGGGCCAGCCGCGCGATGTCGAGCGCCTTGCCGCAGGAGTTGCGCTTCAGCAGCGAGGTGACTTCGACCGAGGCGGTGCCCTCGTCCTTCATGCGGCCCAGGCGCAGGCAGCCCTGCAGGCCCAGCGTGATCTCGGTCTGCATGTCGGCCAGCTTCTTCTGGATCAGCTGGTTGGCCGCGAGCGGGCGGCCGAACTGCTTGCGGTCGAGCGTGTACTGGCGGGCGCGGTGCCAGCAGTCCTCGGCGGCACCGAGCGCGCCCCACGAGATGCCGTAGCGGGCGCTGTTGAGGCAGGTGAACGGACCCTTCAGGCCCTGCACGTCGGGGAAGGCGTTTTCTTCGGGGCAGAACACGTTGTCCATCACGATCTCGCCGGTGATCGAGGCGCGCAGGCCGACCTTGCCGTGGATCGCCGGTGCGCTCAGGCCCTTCGCGCCCTTCTCGAGCACGAAGCCGCGGATCGGGCCGACCGTGCCGCTTTCGCTGACTTCCTTGGCCCAGACCACGAACACGTCGGCGATCGGGCTGTTGCTGATCCACATCTTGGCGCCGCTGAGCGAATAGCCGCCCGGCACCTTCTTGGCGCGCGTGACCATGCTGCCGGGGTCGGAGCCGTGGTCGGGCTCGGTCAGGCCGAAGCAGCCGATCCATTCGCCGGTGGCGAGCTTGGGCAGGTACTTCTGCTTCTGCGCCTCGGTGCCGAATTCGTTGATCGGCACCATCACGAGCGAGCTCTGCACGCTGGCCATCGAACGGTAGCCGGAATCGACGCGCTCGACTTCACGGGCGATCAGGCCGTAGCAGACGTAGTTGAGGCCGGGGCCGCCGTACTGCTCGGGAATGGTCGGGCCCAGCAGGCCCAGGGCGCCCATCTCGCGGAAGATCGCCGGGTCGGTCTCGCCGGTGCGGAAGCCCTCGATCACGCGCGGGGCGAGCCGTTCCTGGCAGTAGGCATTGGCGGCATCGCGCACCATGCGCTCGTCGTCGGTGAGTTGCTGGTCGAGCAGCAGGGGGTCGTCCCATTGAAAGGCGGCGTGGGCCATGTGAAGTCTCCGTTGAGGGGTGCTGAGGTTGGCCCCGATCGTAAGCTCGGCGCATAGCGAGCGCAAACGACGATTCCACACCCAGTTATGCGTTCTGGGAACTTCAAAGCACAATAGCTCGCAGGCTCGCCATAGAGGCAAATCCTCATCCAACTATGTAACACCCGCATACCATGCGCCGAAAGATCCCCTCCACCCAGGCCCTGATCTGCTTCGAGGCCGCCGCCCGCCATGAAAGCTACACGCGCGCCGCGCAGGAACTCGCCCTGACGCAGAGCGCGGTCTCGCGCCAGATCACCGCGCTCGAAGCCTTCCTGGGCATGGCGCTGTTCCGCCGCACCCGCCATGGGGTGGCGTTGACGCCGGCCGGCGCCGACTATGCGCGCCAGATCGCGCGCCAGCTCGACACCATGGAGCGCGACACGCTCGACGCCATGGCCCGCCAGGGCCTGGGCGGCTCGCTGCAACTGGCGGCGGTGCCGACCTTCGCGACCCGCTGGCTGATCCCGCGCCTGCCCGACTTCGCGGCGCGGCATCCCGACATCACGGTCCACATCGAGACCCGCACCCGCCCTTTCCTGTTCAACGAGACCGCCTTCGATGCCGCGCTCTACACCGGCACGCCCGCGCAGACCGCCAACTGGGCCGGCACGCGGTCGACCGCGCTGCTCAACGAGGACGTGCTGCCGGTCTGCAGCCCGGCCCTGATCGCGCCGCGCGGGCAGCTCTCGCCGGCCGCCGTCGCGCGGCTGCCACTGCTGCAGCAGAGCACCCGGCCCGAGGGCTGGCGCCAATGGTTCGACGCCCAGCGCGTCGAGGCGCCGGGCGCCCACAGCGGCCCGCGCTACGAGCTGTTCTCGATGCTCGCCACCGCCGCCGCCCACGGGCTGGGCGTGGCGCTGATGCCGCGCATGCTGATCGAGGCCGAACTGGCGCGGGGCGAACTGGTCGTGGCCTGCGACCGGCCGCTGCGCGGCGAGCGCAGCTACTTCCTGGTGACGCCGGCGGCGCAGGACGAGCGGCCCGCGCTCACGCTGTTTCGCGAGTGGCTGCTCGCGCAGGCGTCGAAGCCGGGGGCGACTGCGCCCGATGGGCCTTCGCCGGATCGCGGATGATCGCCGGTTGGAACCTTGCCGGAGGCACATGACGCTGGACTACCTGGAATTCGACTACAGCGAGGACACCGAGGGCGTCGGCGTCTTCGACGCGATGGCGAGCACCGGTGCGCAGCAGGTTCCGGCCGTGCACGCCGAGATCGTCCGAGTGCTGGAGTGGGCCCACGCCGGCTTCGGCGGACCCGGCGCTCCGGTGGGCGACGGGGGCGACTGGGACTACGACCTGCAGGGCATGCAGGAGATCAACCTGCCGGAGACGATCGAGTTCGACCCGGCGGCAGGACTGCTGCGGGTGCAGGCCGGGCCGGCGGGCGCGGCCCGCCATACGCTCAGCCTGTCGATCAGCGGCACGCCTGAATTCTGCGCCGCGTTCCGCCAGGCGTTCGACCTGGGCTAGGCGCCAGTCGACGCCTCAGGATCGAGCCGGCCCGGGGCGCACGAACATCCTTCGGCCTGCGCCCCATCCGCTCCACGCCATCCCGGCGGCGATGAGGACCATCAAGGCGGCCGACGATTCGAAGCTGCCGGTCCAGCCGCGCAGCAGGCCGGCGATGAGCGGGCCGGCGGCCGCGAGCACGTAGCCCCAGCCCTGCGCCATCGCCGAGAGCTGCGCGACCACGGTGTCGTCGGGTGAACGCATCACGATCAGGCTCAGCGCCAGCGCGAAGCAGCCACCCTGGCCGCAGCCCAGCAGCACGGCCCAGAACCAGCGCCCGCCCAGCGGCGCGAACAGGAAGGCCAGCATCGACACCAGGATGATCGCCGTGAGGCCTAGCGCCAGCCCGCGCTGGTCGCGGCAGCGCGCGGCGATCGATGGCGTGACCAGGCAGGTGGCGAGCTGTACGAGGATCGAGACGGCCAGCACATAGCCGGCGGTGGTGCTGTCGAGGCCGCGTTCGCGCAGCATCGGCGGCAGCCATCCCATCACGATGTACGCAAGCGACGATTGCAGGCCCATGAAGCAGGTCACCTGCCAGGCCAGCGCATTGCGCAGCAGGCCGCCCGGATGGATGCTGGCATGGGCCGGCCGCAGCCGTGCCGAAAGCGCCCGGGGCGCCCACAACAGCAGCACCAGCCCGGCCGGCACGGCCCACGAGGCCAGAGCCAGGGTCCACGAGCCGCCGAACAGACGCTCGAGCGGCACCGAGAAGGCGGCCGCGCTGGCGGCCCCGGCGCAGATGCCCAGCGTGTAGAGGCCGGTCATCATCGCGGCACGGCTGGCGAAGTCGCGCTTGACCAGTCCCGGCAGCAGCACATTGCCGACCGCAATGCCGGCGCCTGCCAGCGCCGACGAGAAGAACAGCATCGGCAGGCTGCCGGTTCCGCGCAGCACCGTGCCGATGCAGATCAGGAGCAGGGCGCCGAGCAGGGTGCGCTCCGGACCGAAGCGGCGCGCCAGCGCCGGTGCCGGTGCCGCGAACAGGCCCAGGCACAGCAGCGGCAGCGTCGTCAGCAGGCTGGCGCCCGAGGGCGTGAGGCCGGTGTCCCGCATGACCTCGGGCAGCAGCACCGACAGGCTGCCGAACACCGGCCGCAGGTTGAACGCGATGAGGATCAGGCTGAGACCCAGCAGCAGCTGGCGCGAAGCGGTGGGAGACGAGACGCCGGCGGGCGCTTCGGACGCCCGGACGGGAGAAAGCATGGGTGGTTGTTGTTGTGAGCGGCGAAAACGCCAGCGACTGTAGCCCGCACCGAGTAGCCGCGCGATCTGATGGGGCAAACACCGCGCTGTTCGACCGATTCGAATGGCGCCCCCGGCTCAACAATCAAGCATGAGCACCCACAGCCTGCGCGTTACAGGACCCGCCCTGGAAACCTGCGTCCTCGGCGGCCCGATGCTCGTGCATTACGGCGATCAACACCTCGGCACCCTGGATCCGGTGCCGGTGAGCCGTGGCGGCACCGAGATCCGCATCGAGCATTTCACGCCCTCCCGCACCGAAGAGGCCCAGCGCCTCCACGGCCTGAAGATCGGCCGGATGGTCCTGCTCGAGCTGATGGCGTTCATCGCCGAGCGCTTCTCGACCGTGACGCTGGTGCGGCTCTGCCTGAACCGGGACATCGAGAGCTACAGCGAAGGCATCACGCTCGCGGCCGAGCGCTCCGAATTGCTGCAGGCGATGGGCGCCAGCCACATCGTGATCACGCCCAAGCCGGACGCCGGGCGGATCGGGCATTTCGTGGTCGCCGCCGCCTGGGAATACAACCAGGCCAATCTGGCCGCGCTGGGGGCGACGCTCGAATCCGAGCGGACCGCCTACGGCGAACGTGAACGCCTGGCCGCGGCAAGAATCCGGCGCAAGCGCTGCTGGCTGTTGCCGCTGCGCCCACCGACGGCCCGCCGGCCCTAAGCGAGCTCGAGCTCGCGAAAGCAGGCCAGCATCGCGGTCACGCCGGGGGCCTTGAACGGACCCTCTCGCCAGTCCGGCGCCTCGTGGTCCATCTGGGTGCAGAGGTCCTCCCACGCCTGCGCGAGCGCGGCCCACTCCGCCACGCCGGGCTCGGCGACGCGCTGCGCCAGCAGCGGCAACGCGTGGCGCAGCGCCGGCACCTGCTCGATCAGGAGCCGGCAACGCCGGAATGCGCCCGCGTCGCGCGGCAGCGCCGGCGCCGCCTGCCGATAGTGGCGCGGCCGTACGCCGGTCAGCAGCACGAACAGCCCGAGGCTCGCGGGCCCCTGCTCGCCGGCCGCGAGCCAGCGCAACGAGTGCGGGTCCAGGCGCAGCGCAGCCCGGCCCAACTGGGCGCGCATGCGTTCGATGGCGGCGGGCGTCTCGCGCAGGCGCAGCCGCGCCAGCGCCGCGGGGCTGCCGATGACGGCGGTCGCGTCCAGCATGCGCGCCAGGCCGGCGTGCAGCAGCTCGGTGTCGTGGGCCTGCTTCATCAGCGCCAGGAATTCCGGCAGCGGCATGTGGCCATAGACCAACCTGCACCCTTCGCGCATCAGGATGCGGTAGCCCGGCTCGCCGGAATGAGGGTTGCTCGGTGTGTCCACCCCAAGCTATCGGCAGCGGCGCAGCACCTGAACAGGGGGCGTGCGAAAAAATACGGCACGCCGGCTCGTGCAGAATCCGCGCCACCATGCACGCCAAGGTCGTCCGCTATTTCGTCGAGGTGGTTCGCGCCGGCTCGATCCGCAAGGCCGCCGAGCAGCTGCACGTTGTGCCGACGGCGGTCAACCGGCAGATCCTCAATCTCGAGGAGGCGCTGGGGGCGCCGCTGTTCGATCGCATTCACAACTCGCTCAAGCTGACGCCGGTCGGGGAAATCGTGCTCGCGCATGCGCGCAGCACGCTGCGGGACTTCGACGCCGTGCGCCAGCGCATCGAGGAAGTGCGCGGCCTGCGCGACGGCGAGACGTCGCTGGCGACGATGGCGGGCCTGGCAGGCGCCTTCCTGCCGATGGTGGCGCAGCGCTTCCGTGCCGCCCATCCGGGCATCCGGCTGCGGCTGCTCGACCTGCCGATCGAAGCGGTCCTGCGAAGCGTGCGCGACGGCGACGCCGACCTCGGACTGGCCTATGACGTTCCCGAAAGCGCCGGTTTCCGAACCCTGTTCACGAGCGAATGGCCGATCGGCGCCGTCGTTCCGCCCGGCCATCCGCTGACCGCGCAAGCCACCACGGTGCTCTCGGAGTGCGTCGGCCACCCGCTGATCCTGCCCTCGCCCACGCTCTCGCTGCGCCCGATCCTGGACGGTGCATTCCGGCGCTCGGCGATCAGCGTCTCGCCGATCATCGAGACCACGTCGACCGCGCTGATGCGGCGACTAGTGGTTCAGGGCGCCGGCATCGCGCTGCTCAACCGGCTCGACATCGACGAGGAACGCCGTGCCGGCTCCCTGGTCTTCGTGCCGTTGCGCGACACCGGCCTGTCGCCTCAGACGCTCAAGCTCGTGACGCGCGCCGGCGGCGAGCCCGAGCCGGCCTCGGGCCTGCTGGCCGGGCAGATCATCCGCTGCCTCGACGGTCTGCTGGCACCCTGAGCGCAGCGCGGCCTGTCCACTTTTTGTGGACAACATGATCGAAACAATGACTTTGCGTGTGCACGTCCTCGCTGCCTAGACTGCGGCCGCATCCAGCCTCTCGACGCACCCAGAAAGGTCCCCTATGCCTGCCACGCCATCGACGACCCAAGCCCCCGACAGCGACGCGGTCGACCAGAAGATTCCCCTTCCCCGCTGCGCAGCGCTGAGCCTGCAGCACGTGCTCGTGATGTACGCCGGCACCATCGCCGTGCCGCTGATCGTCGGCAGCGCGCTGGGGCTGTCGAAGTCGGACATCGCCTTCCTGGTCAACGCCGACCTGCTCGCCGCCGGCATCGCCACCCTGGTGCAGGCACTGGGCGTCTGGTGCTTCGGCATCCGCCTGCCGGTCATGATGGGCGTGACCTTCGCGGCGGTCGGGCCGATGATCGCGATCGGCATCGATCCCTCGCTCGGCCTGCCGGCGATCTACGGCGCGACGATCGCGGCCGGCCTCTTCGGCATCGCGGTGGCCCCGCTGATGGGCCGGCTGCTCGGAGTCTTCCCACCGCTGGTGACCGGCACCGTGATCACGCTGATCGGGGTCTCGCTGATGGGCGTGGCGATCCACTGGGCCGCCGGCGGCCAGCCGACGCAGTCCACGGTCATCGACGGTGTTCCCCATGCGGCGGCCAACCCGGCCTACGGCGATCCGGCCGGCCTGGCGATCGCCGCCGTCGTGCTGGCCGTGGTGATCGTGCTCTCGCGCTTCGGCCGCGGCCTGGTGGCCAACATCTCGGTGCTGCTCGGGATCCTGGCCGGCGTCGTGCTGTCGCTGGCACTCGGCCGCATGCACTTCGACGGCCTCGAGGAGGCCGGCTGGCTGGCGATCACGACGCCTTTCCATTTCGGCCTGCCGCGCTTCGAGTTCGGCGCCATCGTCTCGATGTGCATCGTGATGCTGATCACGCTGGTCGAATCGACCGGCATGCTCCTGGCACTCGGCGCCATCACCGGGCGGCGGATCACGTCCGATGCGCTCACGCGCGGCCTGCGCGCCGACGGCCTGGGCACCGTGATCGGCGGCGTCTTCAATACCTTTCCCTACACCTCCTTTTCGCAGAATGTCGGGCTGGTGACCGTGACCGGCGTGCGCTCGCGCTACGTCGCCGCGCTGGCGGGCCTGTTCCTGATCACGCTCGCGCTGCTCCCGAAGGTGGCGCACATCGTGGCCTCGGTGCCCACCTTCGTGCTCGGGGGCGCGGGCATCGTGATGTTCGGCATGGTGGCGGCGACCGGGGTGCGCATCCTCGGATCGATCGACTACAGCCAGAATCGGCATGCGCTGCACGTGATCGCGATCTCGATCGGCCTCGGGCTGGTGCCGACGCTCTCGCCCAACTTCTTCCAGCACTTCCCGGCCTGGACCCATCCCTTCACGCACAGCGGTATCGTGCTCGGAACTTGCGTGGCGGTGCTGCTGAACCTCTTCTACAACGGCGTGCTGTCGAAGGAGCGCGCGCTGGCGCTCGCCGCCGGAACTTCACACGGAACCGAATGACATGAACACTTCCGCGACAGCCTCGCGCCCGCTGATCCTGCGCCACGCCGACGTGCTGGTCACCATGGACGCCGCCCGGCGCGAGATCCCCGACGGCGCGGTCGTGACCGAGGGCCCGGCGGTGGCCTGGGTGGGCGCCACGGCCGAACTGCCGGCGGTCTACGCCCAGGCGCTGGCCAGCGGCCGGGCCGAGGCGATCGACCTGCGCGGCCACGTCGTGATGCCCGGGCTGGTCAACACGCACCACCACATGTACCAAAGCCTCACGCGCGCGGTGCCCGAAGCGCAGGATGCCGAATTGTTCGGGTGGCTCACCAGCCTGTATCTGCTGTGGGCCCGCATCACGCCCGAAATGATCCGGGTCTCGACGCAGACCGCGATGGCCGAGTTGATGCTCTCCGGCTGCACCACGACCAGCGACCATCTCTACCTGTTTCCGAACGGCGCCCGGCTCGACGACTCGATCGAGGCCGCCGACGCGATGGGCATGCGCTTCCACGCCGCACGCGGCAGCATGAGCGTGGGCCGAAGCCTCGGCGGCCTGCCGCCCGACGAGGTGGTCGAGACCGAAGCCGCGATCCTGCGCGACAGCGAGCGCCTGATCGGCCGCTGGCACGACCCCTCGCGCCACGCGATGCGCCGCATCGTGCTGGCGCCCTGCTCCCCGTTCTCGGTCTCGCGCGACCTGATGCGGCTGTCGGCCGAGCTGGCGCGCGAGCGCGGCGTCTCGCTGCACACCCACCTGGCCGAGAACGACAACGACATCGCCTATTCGCGCGAGAAGTTCGGCATGACACCGGCGGAGTACGCCGAGGACCTGGGCTGGGTCGGCCGCGACGTCTGGCACGCCCACTGCGTCAAGCTCGACGAGGCCGGCATCGCCCTCTTCGGCCGCACCGGTACCGGCGTCGCCCATTGCCCGTGCTCGAACATGCGGCTGGCCTCGGGCATCGCGCCGATCGGCGCCATGCGGCGCGCCGGCGTGGCGGTGGGCCTGGGCGTCGACGGCAGCGCCTCGAACGACGGCGCCCACATGCTGGGCGAAGCGCGCCAGGCCATGCTGCTGCAGCGCGTGGGTTTCGGCCCGGCCGCGATGACCGCCCGGGAGGCGCTGGAGATCGCCACCCTCGGCGGCGCCCGCGTGCTCGGCCGCGACGACATCGGCTCGCTCGCGCCGGGCATGTCGGCCGACATCGTCGCGTTCGACCTGCGCGGGGTCGCGCACGCGGGCGCCGGCCACGACCCGGTGGCCGCACTGGTGTTCTGCCAGCCGGGCGCCGCGGCACTGAACGTGATCAACGGCCGCGTGCGGATCCGCGATGGGCGCTTTGCCGATCTGGAACTCGCCCCCCTGCTCGAGCGCCACCGCGAACTGGCCCGCACGCTGTACGACAGGGCACGCCACCCGCATGTGATCTGACGCCGGAACGCGGTGCCCGCGCAGGGGTATGCTGTCCTGGCCCCAAGCCCGGGGCCAGGAACCCCGATGGACGAACCAGACTGCCGCCTCGAACTCTCGCTGGCCCTGCCCGAAGGCTGGACCTTCAACCTCCAGTTCAAGCGCGGCGAAGACCAGTCCCACGGCGGCCTCGCGGAGCTCCACGAGAACGGCGTGCTGCGCTGCCGCATGCTGCTGTCCAACCTGGACAGCGACCGCAAGGTGGCGCTGGACCGCGTGGCGACGCGCGTGGAACTCTGGCTCGCCGAGTGGCAGTCCCGGGACCACAGCGGCAACTCGGACTTCGCCGACCTCTAAGGCGCCGCCGCCGATCGGACCTCGCTCACTCACCGTTTTCCGTGATAGCGCAACCGCGCGTCTCTTTGTATGGTCGAGGGTTCCGCTCCGGCGGACGGACCGACGAATGAAGTTATGGGAAAAGTGAGTCATGCAACCTGAGGTCGAGATCACGACACGCAAGGACGGCAATTTCAACGCGTACGTCGGCATCGGCGATGGCACCCGCCGCTACACGCGCGAAGGCCTGCCTTCGGTCGCCGAATGCCTGCAGGACGCGGCGGCGGCCCTGGGCGCCGAGTTCAGCTATGCGACCGTGATCTACGACCGCCTGCGCCTCGGCAGCTACCCGGTGGCCGTCATGGAACATCGTGCGTTCGAGGTCGCCGACGAATTGCTGACCAAGCTCTCGAACCGTCGCCATCGGGCCTGACGGCGCCGCCCGCAGCGGCCGCCGATATGATCGCGGCTCCATTCCCGAAACCGCGAGCCGCTACATGCTGAACTCCCTGGCGCCCTTCCTGCTGCACTGGGCCATCACCGCCCTTTCGCTCTGGGTGGCGAGCTACATCTTTCGCGGCATCACGTTCGAAAGCACCGGATCGCTGGTGATCTCCGCGCTGCTGCTGGGCTTCGCCAACGCCGTCGTCAAGCCGCTGCTGATCGTGCTGACCCTGCCGCTGACGCTGCTGACCTTCGGCCTGTTCCTGCTGGTGATCAACGCGCTGATGATCCTGCTGGTGTCGGCGCTGGTGCGCGGCTTCAAGGTCTCGGGTTTCTGGACCGCGATGTTCGCGAGCATCTTCATTGCGCTGCTGAGCGTCTTCCTCGGTGCATTGGTCGATACGAGCGGCCCGGACGCGATCCAGATGCCCTCGAGCGGCAACTGGCTCTGATTGTTGCTCGCCCCCAGGTTGCCCGGCACTTCGTGTCCGGGCGCCCACCCCCTACCGGGGGCGCAGTCAGCGGCCCGGCGAAGCCGGTTCCGCGACTGCCCACGAACA
>NZ_JBFUCI010000018.1:0-33965 GCF_056405335.1 Variovorax sp. P1_H12_2 | reverse complement strand
CAGCGTTCCCATCCATGAGCCTTCGTCCCACCCTCGACTTCCTTCTCTACGACTGGCTGCAGGCCGAGTCGCTCAGCGGGCGCGAGCGTTTCGCCGACCACTCGCGCGAGACCTTCGATGCCGTGCTGGACACCTGCGAGCGCATCGCGCGCGAAAAGTACGCGCCGAACAACCGCATCGTCGACACCCAGGAGCCGCATTTCGACGGCGAGCGGGTGATCCTGCCGCAGGCGACGCACGATGCGCACAGGGCCTTCGTCGATTCCGGCATGCTGAGCGCGGCGCAGGACTACGACATCGGCGGGATGCAGCTGCCCTACACCCTGTCGGCGGCGGCCAACAGCTTCTTCGCCATGGCGTCGGTCAGCATCGGCGCCAACATGCTCACCAGCGGCAACGCCAACCTGCTCATGGTGCACGGCACCGAGATGCAGAAGGACGTGTTCGCCAAGAACGAATTCGCGGGACGCTGGTCGGGCACCATGTGCCTGTCGGAACCGCAGGCCGGCTCCAGCCTCAGCGATGTCGCGACCCGTGCCGTGCCCGACGGTGCAGATTTCCAGGACGATCCGCTTGGCCCACGCTTTCGCCTCACCGGCAACAAGATGTGGATCTCGGCCGGCGACCACGAGCTGACCGAGAACATCGTGCACATCGTGCTGGCCAAGATCCCGGACGAGAACGGCAAGCTGATTCCGGGCACGCGCGGCATCTCGCTGTTCATCGTCCCGAAGAAGATGGTCGATACCCAGGGGCAACTGACCGGCGAACGCAACGACGTCGCGCTGGCCGGCCTGAACCACAAGCTGGGTTGGCGAGGCACCACCAACACGCTGCTCAATTTCGGCGAGGGCAAGTTTCCGGTCGGCGGCAAGGCCGGTGCCGTGGGCTACCTGGTCGGCCAGCCCGGCCAGGGATTGTTCTGCATGTTCCACATGATGAACGAGGCCCGCATCGGCGTCGGCACCGCCGCGGCCATGCTCGGCATGGCCGGCTATCACGCCTCGCTCGAATATGCGAAGACGCGCCCGCAGGGTCGGCCGGCGGGCCCCGCCGGCAAGGACTCGGCCAAGCCGCAGGTGCGGATCATCGAACACGCCGACGTGCGCCGCATGCTGCTCGCGCAGAAAGCGTACTGCGAGGGCGCGCTGGCGCTGGAGCTCTATTGCGCGCGGCTGGTCGACGAGCAGAAGACCGGTGAGGCGCAGGCTGCCGACGACGCCCGGCTGCTGCTCGAGGTGCTGACCCCGATCGCCAAGAGCTGGCCCAGCGAGTGGTGCCTGGAAGCCAACTCGCTCGCGATCCAGATCCACGGCGGCTACGGCTACACGCGCGACTTCCCGGTGGAGCAGTATTGGCGCGACAACCGCCTCAACATGATTCACGAGGGCACGCACGGCATCCAGGCGGCCGACCTGCTCGGGCGCAAGGTGCTGATGGAGGAGGGCCGCGGCCTGCAGCTGCTGGCCGGACGCATCGCCGACACGCTCGGGCGCGCCGCCCTGGTGCCGGCGCTGGCGGCCCATGCCGAGGCGCTCGGCGAAGCGCTGCAGCGCATCGGCTCGGCGACCAAGAAGGCCTGGGCCACCGGCGATCCGCAGGAGGCGCTGGCCAACGCCGTGCCCTACATGCAGGCCTTCGGCCATGTGGTGCTGGCCTGGATCTGGCTTGATGTCGCCCTGCGCGCGCTGGAGCGCGATGCTGCCAAGGCGTCGCCGGCCACGGTCGGCCGCATCGGCGCCACCGACTTCTTCTTCCACTACGAATTGCCGAAAATCGATGCCTGGCTCAACGTGGTCGAGAGCCGGGACCCGACCTGCGCCGCGCTGCCCGAGGAGGCGTTCTGATGGCCGAGCCGAAACCTCCGAAGCCCCATGCGACGCTCGAGAAGTGGATCTGGATCCTGATCTACGGCGGCCTCTTTGCCGTGATCCTCGGCATCTCGACCGGCCGCACCGAAGAGGCGCTGGGCTGGGCCATGGCCGTGCCTGGCGCGGTGCTGGTGGCGGTCGGCGTGGTGCTCATCTACGTTCGTTCCCGACTCAAGGACAGCAAGGACTCGCCATGATCAAGCACATCGTGATGTGGAAGCTCAAGAACCCCGGCGACGCCGCCGCCTTCAAGGCCAGGCTCGACACCTGCCAGGGCCTGGTGCCGGGCATGCGGCAGTTCGAGGTGGCCGTGCGCACGCCGGGCCTCGAAGCGAACTGCGACGTGGTGCTGTGCTCGGCCTTCGACGACGAGGCGGCGCTCAAGGCCTACCTGGAGCATCCGACGCACGTCGAGGTGTCGGGCTTCCTCGGCAGCCTGCGCGAGGCGCGCAGCGTGCTCGACTACCAAACACCCTGAATTCCCCGGAGACCCCATGACTGCAAGAAGCGTCCAAGAACTTTTCAACCTCAGCGGCAAGACCGCGCTGATCACCGGCGGCTCGCGCGGCCTCGGGCTGCAGATGGCCCATGCGCTCGGCGAGGCCGGCGCCAGGATCATGCTGAGCTCGCGCAAGGCCGACGACCTCGAGCAGGCCACCGCCGAGCTGCAGGCGGCCGGCATCGACGCGCGCTGGATCGCCGCCGATTGCGCGAAGGAAGAGGACACCCGCCGCCTGGCCGACGAGACGCTCGAGCGCATGGGCGCGATCGACATCCTGGTCAACAACGCCGGCGCCAGCTGGGGCGCCCCGGCCGAGGACCATCCGGTCGCGGCCTGGGACAAGGTGATGAACCTCAACGTGCGCGGCTACTTCATCCTGGCGCAGCAGGTCGCCCGTGCCTACATGATCCCGAAGAAGGCCGGACGGATCATCAACATCGCGTCGATCGCGGGCCTGAACGGCAATCCGCCCGAGATGCAGACCCTGGCCTACAACACCTCGAAGAGCGCGGTGATCGGCTTCACCCACACGCTGGCGGCCGAATGGGGCAAGTACAACATCAACGTCAACGCGATCTGCCCGGGTTTCTTCATGACCAAACTGGCGGCCGGCCTGATCCACTCGATCGGCGAGGAGAAGATGGCCTCGCACGCGCCGCTGGGCCGGCTCGGCGACGACGAGGACCTGAAGGGCATCACGCTGCTGTACGCGAGCGACGCCGGCAAGCACATCACAGGTCAGTGGCTGGCGATCGACGGCGGCGTGAGCGTCGTTCTTGGCGCCTGAAATGACTGATTTCGACGACAGCATCAACCTTCGCTCCTACACGGACCGCATCCCGTTCGCGCGCCATCTCGGGTTCGAGATCACGAAATTCGAGGGCGGCGAATCCGAGCTGCGCTACACCGCGAAGCCCGAGCACCTGAACACCTTCGACGTGACGCACGGCGGCGCCGTCATGACGATGCTCGACATCGCGATGGCCGCCGCCGCGCGCAGCGAGACGCCGGAGATCGGCGTCGTCACGATCGAGATGAAGACCACCTTCATGGCGCCTTCGGTTGGCCCGCTGATCGCGCGCGGCAGCCTGCTGCACCGCACCGCGACGATGGGCTTCACCGAGGCGAAGATCTTCGACGCCCAGGAACGCGTCTGCGCCCACGCCACCGGGACCTTCAAGTACGTGAAGCGCCGCCTGCCCACGGGGCCGGCCAGCGCCAACGCGATGCGCCCGCCTTCGACCGATTGACCCCTTTTTCCCTGGAGACCTCCATGCCCACCAACCGACAACAGATCCTTGACAACCGCCCCGAGGGCGAAGCCGTCGCCAGCAATTTCAAGCTCGTGACCACCGAGACGCCGGCCCTGAAGGACAACCAGGTGCTGGTGCGCCACCACTTCATGAGCCTCGATCCCTACATGCGCGGCCGCATGAACGACGCCAAGAGCTACGCGCAGCCTCAGCCCCTGGGCCAGGTGATGCAGGGTGGCACCGTCGGCGAGGTGGTCGAGAGCAAGCATCCCAAGTACGCCGTGGGCGACAAGGTGGTCGGCTTCGGCGGCTGGCAGGAATACAGCGTGGTCGATGCCTCGCAGCCCGGCGCCTTGAAGAAGGTCGACACCACGCACGTGCCGTTGTCGCACTACCTGGGCGCGGTCGGCATGCCCGGCGTCACCGCCTGGTATGGCCTGGTGAAGATCATCAATCCGAACGCCGGCGAGACGGTGGTGATCACCGCGGCCAGCGGTGCGGTCGGCAGCGCCTTCGGCGCGCTGGCCAAGGCGCGCGGCTGCCGGGTGGTCGGCATCGCCGGCGGCCCGGACAAGTGCAAGTACGTGGTCGACGAACTGGGCTTCGATGCCTGCATCGACTACCGCCAGCATCCCGACGTCAAGAGCATGAGCGCGGCGCTCAAGGAAGCCTGCCCGAAGGGCATCGACGGCTACTTCGAGAACGTCGGCGGCTACATCTTCGACGCGGTGCTGCTGCGCACCAACGCCTTCGCGCGCATCGCGCTGTGCGGCATGATCGCGGGCTACGACGGCCAGCCGCTGCCGCTCGCCAACCCGGCGCTGTTCCTGGTCAACCGGCTCAAGCTCGAGGGATTCATCGTCAGCGAGCACATGGAGGTCTGGCCCGAGGCGCTGGCCGAACTCGGCGCCCTGGTCGCCAGTGGAAAGCTCCGGCCGCGCGAGTCGATCGCCCAGGGCATCGAATCGGCGCCCGAGGCCTTTCTAGGCCTGCTGAAGGGCAAGAACTTCGGCAAGCAACTCGTCAAGCTCATCTGACCCCTCCAGGGAGGCTGGCATGGACACCACGCACGAGGTCTTCAACCAGCCGGCGCCGCTCGCCGGCTACAACCTGTTCGAAACCAACCGGCCGCTGCGCGATGCGCTCAAGCACAACGCGCCGCAGTTGCAGCTGGCGCCGCTCGAACACCTGGGCGCCGAGATCGGCACGGTCGAGATGCAGACCCATGCGCGGCTCGCCAACACGCACACGCCGGTGCTGCACACCCACGACCGCTTCGGTCGCCGCATCGACGAGGTGGAATTCCACCCGAGCTATCACGCGCTGATGGCGGCGGCCGTCGGCGCCGGCCTGCACGGAACGCCCTGGGCCGGCGAATCGCAGTCGCCCCATGTGCAGCGCGCGGCCGGCTTCATGCTGTTCACCGAGCTCGAGCCTTCCATGCTGTGCCCGATCTCGATGAGCTATGCGGTGACGCCCGCGCTGCGCGGCAATGCGGCCGTGTACGCCGACTGGGCCCCGAAGCTTTCGAGCCGCTGGTACGACCCGGCGCTCAAGCCCTGGCGCGACAAGCCCGGCGTGACCATGGGCATGGGCATGACCGAGAAGCAGGGCGGCTCCGATGTCCGCGCCAACACGTCTCGCGCAGTCCGTGCGGGAAGCGACGGCTGGGGCGAGCGCTACGAGATCACGGGCCACAAGTGGTTCTTCTCGGCGCCGATGTGCGATGCCTTCCTGATCCTCGCGCAGGCACCCGCCGGGCTCTCGTGCTTCTTCCTGCCGCGCGTGCTGCCCGACGGCAGCCGCAACGAAATCCGCATCCAGCGCCTGAAAGACAAGCTCGGCAACAAGGCCAACGCCAGTTCCGAGGTCGAGTTCCACGGCGCCAGCGCCTGGCTGGTCGGGGAGGAAGGGCGCGGCGTTCCGCAGATCCTCGAGATGGGCACCATGACCCGGCTCGACTGCGCCCTCGGCACCAGCGGCCTCATGCGGCAGGCACTGAGCCTGGCGCTGAACCACACGGCGCAGCGGCAGGCCTTCGGCAAGCCACTGATCGCGCAGCCGCTCATGAAGAACGTGCTGGCCGACCTGGCCCTGGAAAGCGAAGCCGCGACCGCGCTGGCGATCCGCCTGGCACGCGCCTTCGATCGCCCCGAGGACGAACACGAGCGCCTGATGGCCCGCCTGCTGACGCCGGTGGCCAAGTTCTGGATCTGCAAGCGGGGCAGCCATTTCGCGCAGGAAGCGATGGAATGCCTGGGCGGCAACGGCTACGTGGAAGAGGGCGGCGAGGGCGTGATGGCGCGGGTGTACCGCGAGATGCCGCTCAACTCGATCTGGGAAGGCGCCGGCAACATCATGGCGCTCGACCTGCTGCGCGGCCTGCGCAAGGGCGACGCGGTCGCTGCGCTGGCCCGCGAGTTGGCGCCGGCGCGCGGCAGCGACGCCGCGCTCGACCGCCTGGCCGACGCGCTGCCCGCGCGCATCGAGGCGATGGCGACCGAAACCGAGGCGCGCCGGCTGGCACAGGACGTGGCGCTCGCGGTACAGGCAGCCCTGCTGGTGCAGACCGCGCCGGCGGCCGTCGTCGGCGGCTTCTGCGCCTCGCGCCTGGGCGGCGACTGGGGCCACGCCTTCGGCACGCTCGGCGCCGGCGTCGACCTCGATGCGATCATTTCCCGTGCCCGGCCCCAGTGACCGCACTCTTCGGAAAAAGGACCCCATGGCAGACCTGATCCTCCACCACTACGCGACCTCCCCGTTCTCGGAAAAGCTGCGGCTGATCCTCGGCTACAAGCAGCTGGCCTGGAAGTCGGTGATCATTCCGCAGATCGCGCCCAAGCCCGAACTGGTCGCGCTCACCGGCGGCTACYGGCGCACGCCGGTGCTGCAGATCGGTGCCGACATCTATTGCGACACGGCGCTGATCTGCGACGTGCTCGAGCATCTGGCGCCGCTGCCGTCGATCTACCCGGAGCCGGGCAAGGGGCTGTCGCGCCTGGTCGCGCAGTGGGCCGACAGCACGTTGTTCTGGGCCGCGATGGCCTACAACTTCAGCCCCAAGGGCGCGGCCGACATCTTCGGCAAGGCGCCGCCGGAGCTGGCCAAGGCCTTCACCGACGACCGCCGCGCGATGAGCACAAGCATGGTGCGGCTGCGTCCGGCCGATGCCGCGGCGGCATACAAGTCCTATCTGCGGCGCCTGTCGGACATGCTCGATGACACCGACTACCTGCTCGGTGCCTTCCCGACGGTGGCCGACTTCGCCTGCTACCACCCGCTGTGGTTCACGCGCAAGCGCACGCCTTCGATGGCGGGTATCCTGCAACTGACGCCGGCGGTGGGCGACTGGATGGACCGGATGTCGGCCATCGGCCACGGCACGATGGAGACATTCGATGCCCAGCGCGCCATCGAAGCGGCGGCGGCCTCGACGCCGCACACGCTGCTGTCGGACAGTACCTTCCAGGACGAGCACGGGATCGCCCTGGGCTCGCGCGTCACGATCACGGCCGAGAGCTTCGGCCTCGAGGCCACCGAGGGCGAGCTCATCGTCGCCAGCCGCACGCACTACACGCTGCGCCGCAGCGACCCGCGTGCGGGCACCGTGCATGTGCACTTCCCGCGCATCGGCTTCGTGCTCAAGGCAGTTGAAGGCTGAGGCGCCCGGGCACCTTGGCGACTGCGCTGGCGGACATTCCGTATTTCAATAGCGCCTCACCGCCAATCACAAGAGACGAAAGGACACGCGCAAATGATTCAGGACTTCAAGGGCACGACGGCCGTACTCACCGGTGCCGGTTCCGGCTTCGGCCTCGAATGCGCGCGCATCGGCGCGGCGCGCGGCATGAACCTCGTGCTGGTCGACGTGCAGCAGGATGCGCTGGACAAGGCGCAGGCCGAGATGGAGGCCGCCGGTGCGCAGGTGCTGGCACGCAAGGTCGACGTCGCCAATGCGGCGCAGATGGATGAACTCGCCCGCGCGGTGCAGCAGCGCTTCGGCGCACCGCACTTCGTTTTCAACAACGCCGGCGTCGGCGCCGGCGGCCTGGTGTGGGAGAACAGCGTCGCCGACTGGGAATGGGTGCTCGGGGTCGACCTGATGGGCGTGGTGCACGGCGTGCGACTGTTCACGCCGATGATGCTCGAGGCCGCTGCCAAGGACCCGGCGTACCGCGGCCACATCGTCAACACCGCCAGCATGGCGGGCCTGCTGACGCCGCCCAACATGGGCATCTACAACGCGGCCAAGGCGGCCGTCGTGAGCCTCACCGAAACGCTCTACCAGGACCTGAAGCTGGTCACCGACCAGGTCGGCGCCAGCCTGCTGTGCCCGTACTTCGTGCCCACCGGCATCACGCAGAGCGAACGCAACCGGCCCGGCGCGCTGGCGGGCGGCGAACTCACCAAGAGCCAGCTGATCGGCCAGGCGATGAGCAACAAGGCGGTGAGCAGCGGCAAGGTCAGCGCCGCCCAGGTCGCGCAGATGGTGTTCGACGCCATCACCGCCAACCAGTTCTACATCTTCAGCCACCCCAAGGCGCTGGGCAACGTGAAAAGCCGGATGGAGCACATCGTGTCGATCACCAACCCGGCCGACCCGTTCCTCGAGCGCCCCGAGATCGGCGCCAACCTGCGCGCCCAACTGCGCGCGGGCTGAGCGCGCCGCTGCCGCCGTCGATCAGGGCGGCAGCAGCCAGGGCACCAGCAGGACGCTCGCGATGCCCACCATGACCGCCAGCGGCAGCCCGACCTTGACGAAATCGCCGAAGCTGTAGTTGCCGGCCGTGCTGACCAGCGTGTTCACGGGCGAGGAGATCGGCGTGAGGAAGCCGGCCGACGCAGCCAGGGCCACCATCATCGCGAACGGGTAAGGCGATGCGCCGAGGTGCTTGGCCAGTGCCAGCGCCACCGGCGCCATCAGCACCGCGGTGGCCGTGTTCGACACCACCAGGCCGATCCCCGCGGTCAGGATGAACAGGCTGGCCAGCACCGGCCGGATGCCGAAGTTGCCCACCAGCGCGAGCAGGCCGTCGGCGGCGAGGTCGATCCCGCCGGTGCGCTGCAGCGCCAGCGAGAAGGGCAGCATGCCCACGATCAGGATCAGGCTGCGCCAGTGGATCGCGCGATAGGCCGTGTCCAGGTCGACGCAGCGGAACAATCCCATCAGCAGGCAGCCGACGATGGCGGCCTGGACGTTGGGTATGACGCCCCACAGCATCAACCCGATCACGAGCAGCAGGCAGAACACCGCGTGGGGCGCGCGCCGCGGCACCGGGATCAGGGTCCGGCCTTCCAGCGGCAGGCTCAGACCCACCAGGTCGTGGCCGTCGGACTGCAGCGCCCGGATGGCCTGCCACGGGCCCACCAGCAGCAGCGTGTCGCCGACCTTGAGCCGCGCATTCTCGAGGCCGTGCTCGTGGGTGACCCGGCCGCGGCGCAAGCCCACGATCGTGAGGTCGTGCTGGGCCAGCAGGCGCGACTCGTCGCCGGTGGTGCCGACCAGCGTGGAATCGACCGGGATGATCGCCTCGGCCATGCCGACGTCGCGCGATTGGTCCGTGAAGTAGGCGCCGGAGATCGGCAGCATGTGGAGCGCGTACCGCTCGCACAGGCGCGGCACGTCGAAGTCCCTGGACTCGACGTCCAGCAGCAGGATGTCGCCGGCCCGGATCTCGGTGTCGGCGGATGCGCGCAGAACCTCTCGCCGCAGCGTGTGCTGGCGCTCCAGGGCGATCACGCGGGCATCGGAGGCATCGTTCAACCCCAGCCCATCCAGGCTGCGGCCCACCAGCGGCGAGCGCGGCTCCACGCTGAGCCGGAAGGCGCGGTCGTGCAGCTTGTACTGCTCCACCCAGTCGTTCAGGCTGGGCCGTCCGCCGCCCGCCGCGGTGCTCTCGCTGGGCAGCCGGCGCCGCGCCACCAGCATGTAGGCGATGCCGAGGATCAGCACCGGCACGCCGATCGGCGTGAAGGCGAAGAAGCCGAAGCCTTCCGCGCCGTGGCGCATGAGTTCGCCGTTGACGATCAGGTTCGGCGTGGTCGCGACCAGCGTCATCATCCCGCTGATCAGGCCCGCCACGCTCACGGGCATGAGCAGCTGGCTGGCTGCGATGCCGGTCTGCTGCGCGATGCGCATCACGATGGGGATGAAGATGGCGACCACCGCGGTGGAACTCATGAACGAGCCCATCAGGCCGACCGCCAGCATCAGCAGCACGAGCAGGCGGGTTTCGCTGCTGCCGCCGCGCGCCACCAGCCAGTCGCCGACGTTCTGGGCGACACCGGTGCGCACCAGCCCTTCGCCCAGCACGAACAGGGCGGCGACCAGCACGATGTTCGGGTCGGAGAAGCCGGCCAGCGCTTCGTTCATGTCGATGACCCCGGTGACGGGCAGCAGCACGATCATGATCAGCGCCACCGCGTCGAGCCGTGGCCGGCCCGAGACGAACATGGTGATCGCGACGCCCAGCAGCACGAGGACCTGGATCAGTTCAGACGACATGGGAAGAGTCCGCAGGAAGAACAGGCTGGATTCTGCGGGATTGCCCGTGCGCCGCGTCGGGGCTTGGGGCGGGCGGCAGGATTGCATATACTGAACCACTCGGTTCTGTGTATGTTCGATCACACCAAGGAGACCTGCATGGCCTACGTCGATGGATACGTTGTTCCCGTTCCGAAGGACAAGATCGAGGCGTACCGCCAGTTGGCGGCCCGCGCCGGTGCCGTCTGGCGCGAGCATGGCGCCCTCGAGTACCGCGAATGGATCGCCGAGGACGTCAGGGCTGGCGAGCACACCTCGTTTCCGCAGAGCGTCCAGTTGAAGGACGACGAGACGGTGGTGTTCTCGTGGATCGTCTTCGAATCGCGCGACCACCGCGACAAGGTCAACGCCAAGGCGATGAGCGACCCGCGCCTGGCCGACATGATGGATCCGTCCAAGATGCCCTTCGATGGCAAGCGGATGTTCTGGGGTGGCTTCGAGCCGCTGGTTGAGGCCTGAGAGTCCGTCGCCGGGCGGCGGCGCGGAGCGTGGGGGCGGTCAGCGCGGCTGGACGGCCACCGGGCTGCGTTCCGCGAACTGCCCGTTCCAGTAGGGGTAGTAAGGGTAGGGCGGCGTCACCGCACTCGCGGCGTCGAGCCGCGCGATCTGCTCGGTCGTGAGCTTCCAGCCGAGCGCGCCGAGGTTCTGCTTGAGCTGCGCCTCGTCGCGCGCACCGATCAGCACCGATGACACGGTGGGCCGCTGAAGCAGCCAGTTGAGCGCGATCTGCGGCAGCGACTTGCCGGTCTCCTCGGCCACCTGGTCCATCGCATCGACCACGCGGTAGAGCCGCTCGTCCTCCACCGGCGGCGCGAAGCCGGCCGTTTCGTGGAGGCGGCTGCCGGCCGGCAACGGCTGGCCACGCCGGATCTTGCCGGTCAGCCGACCCCAGCCCAGCGGGCTCCAGACGATGGCGCCGACGCCCTGGTCGAGCCCGAGCGGCATCAGCTCCCACTCGTAGTCGCGGCCGACCAGAGAGTAGTAGGTCTGGTTCGCCACGTAGCGCGACAGGCCCAGTCGGTCGGAGGCAGCCAGCGACTTCATCAGCTGCCAGCCCGAGAAGTTGGAGGCGCCGATGTAGCGCACTTTGCCCGCGCGAACCAGGTCGTCGAGCGTGCGCAGCACTTGGTCGACCGGCGTCATGGCGTCGAAGGCATGGAGCTGCAGCAGGTCGATGGTGTCGCTGCCCAGGCGCCGGAGCGCCGCGTCGACGCCCTGGACCAGGTGATGGCGCGAGGAGCCGACGTCGTTGGGCCCGTTGCCCGCGCGCAGCGACAGCTTGGTCGACAGGATGACCTTGTCGCGCCGACCCTTGATCGCCGCGCCGAGGATGGATTCGGAGGCGCCGCTCGAATAGACGTCGGCGCTGTCGAACAGATTGACGCCGGCGTCGAGGCAGATGTCGACGATGCGGCGCGCGGCCGCGACGTCGGTGTTGCCCCAGGCGCTGAAGAGCGGGCCCTCGCCGCCGAAGGTGCCGGCGCCGAAGCCGAGGGCCGGCACCTTGAAGCCGGAGTTGCCGAGATAGCGTTGTTCCATGGTGGATCCTTGTGGTCGAGATGGATGGAGGTGAGGCGATTCACGCGCAGGCGGTTGCGGCCGCTGCCGGGAGGCGTCGATCGAGCGAACGGCTCCAGAGCGCGATCGCGAGCCCGACCAGCGTCAGCAGCGCGGCCACCCAGCCGAGTGCCTGGAGGCCCGGTCCGCGTTCGATCGTCGCGCCGCCCACCCAGGCGCCCAGCGCGTTGCCGAGGTTGAAGGCCGCGATGTTGAGACTGGATGCGAGGGTCGCGCGCCAGCCGAAGTGCAACCCGAGCCAGGCGCCGGCCGGCGTGAGGGCGAGGAGGGCGAGGAGGGCGATGGGCATGATGTCCGAGACTGTGCCGGTTGCGTGCTCATATGAATAGAATGCTTGTCCGACACGATCCTGTGAATTTAATTCACAAATGCCACGCTCCGAGATCAACCGCTCCGGCGAGATGGAAGCCTTCGTCCAGGTGGTCGAGCGCGGCAGCTTCTCGGCCGGCGCCCGGGCCTTGGGGCTGACGCCCTCGGCGGTCAGCAAGCTGATCGGGCGGCTGGAGGCGCGGCTCGCGACCCAGCTCGTGCACCGTTCCACGCGCAAGCTGCAGCTCACGGCCGAAGGGCGGCAGTTCTACGAGCGCAGCGTGCGCGTGCTGGCCGACATGGACGAGGCCGAGCGCTGCGCCGCCGCAGGTGCGGCACCGAGCGGGCGCGTGAGCATCAATGCCAGCGTCCCTTTCGGCCAGCACGTGCTGATCCCGCTGGTGCCGCGCTTTCTCGAACTGCATCCTCAGATCACGCTCAACATCGTGCTCACCGATCGCGTGGTCGACCTGATGGAAGAGCGCGCCGACGTTGCCATTCGCTGGGGCGAACTGCCGCCGTCCGACCTCATCGCGCGCCGGCTCGGCGCCACCGGGCAGGCCATCCTCGGGTCGCCGGGCTATTTCGCGCGCCACGGCACGCCAAGCACGCCGCAGGAACTCGAAGCGCACAACCGCCTCGGTTTCACCTATAGGCGCAGCGTGCCGGACTGGCCGCTGTCGGTCGACGGGCGCGTGATCGACATGCCCATCACCGGCAACGTGCGAGCCGGCGATGGCGAGGCCCTGCGGGCCTTGGTGCTGGCGGGCGTCGGCCTGGGGCGGCTGTCGCTCTATCACGTGCAGGCCGACATCGACGCCGGCCGGCTGGTGCCAGTGCTGGAGGCGTTCAATCCGCGCGACATCGCGCCGATCCATGCGCTCTACCTCGGCAGGCCCGGTCGGTTGCCGGCGCGGGTGCGCGCGCTGCTCGATTTCCTGGTGGCCCATGTCAGGGAGGACGGGCGGCCCCGGCCTTAGACAGGCCAGTGCCGAACGATTGCCGGAGTTCTCCCCGGCGGACTCGGGAAACTTCGGGTGAATTTCTTCGCGACGAGCGCTCGCACTTGCTTGAAAATCCGACCACGCCCCGTTTCCAGCGGCGGTCCTTTACCCTCCACTTCGTCGCCCCATGGTCCGTTTCCGCCGCCCCGCCATCACGGGCCTGTTCGTTGTCAGCCTCTGCACCGCCGCCACGGCGGTCGAGCACGCGCATTGGTCCTATGCCGGCAAGACCGGGCCGTCCCAATGGGCTGCTCTGGCGCCGGACAACACGCTGTGCAAGGCCGGTCGGCAGCAGTCGCCGATCGACCTGCATGCCGCCCAGGCCCGTGCGCTCGCGCAGCACGATGCCGCGATCCACTACGGCAAGGTCGCGGGCCATCTGCTCAACAACGGCCACACGCTCCAGTTCGACGTGGCCGGCGAATCCGGGAACGCGGTCGTCTTCCAGGGCCGCGAACATCGCCTGGACCAGTTCCACTTCCATGCGCCCAGCGAGCACCGCCTCGACGCCAAGGCATTCCCGATGGAACTGCATCTGGTCAACCGGAATGCCGAGGGCGGGATCGTCGTGGTCGGCGTGCTCATCAAGGCCGGCAAGAAGAACGAGGCGCTGGCGCCGATCTTCGTGCAGCCGCCGAAGGCCGGCGCCGCCGGGCGTGACCGGAAGCTCGATCTCGCCGCGCTGATGCCGGCCGACCACAGGGTGCTGCTGTACACCGGTTCCCTGACCACGCCGCCGTGCACCGAGCAGGTGCAGTGGGTCGTGCTGGAGCAGCCGATCGAGATGTCGCGCGCGCAGATCAGTGCCTTCCGTCGATTGTTCTCGGACAATCACCGTCCGGTGCAGCCGCTGAACGGGCGCGAGCCGGTGGAAGAGATCGCCGGCGAGTAGGGCGCCGCGGCCGTTCGGCTTGCCTGACAATAGCCGCACATACGCATGAAAGAAGTTCCCGACGCCATCGTCTGCGAAGGCTGCGACGCCGTCTACCGTCGTGTGCGGCTGCGTCCGCGCGAGATCTCGCACTGCCCGCGCTGCAGCACCGAACTCGACCGCCATGCGGGCGACCAGAGCGGTCGCGTGCTGCCGCTCACCGCAGCCTGCCTGATCCTGTTCGCGATCGCCAACCTGTTCCCGATCGTCGAGATCGAGCTGCAGGGGCTCAGCAACGAGACCACGCTGGCCGGCGCGGTAGTGGCGCTGAGTTCCGAAGGCATGTCGCCGGTGGCGCTGCTGGTGCTGGCGACCACGCTCCTGTTTCCGTTGATTCAGCTGTGCATCCTGTTCTACCTGCTGGTGCCGATGCGCTACGAGCGGCGGCCGGCGGGTTTCCGCATCCTGGTGGGGGCGCTCCAGGCGCTTCGGCCCTGGGGCATGGTCGAGGTGTTCCTGCTCGGCGTGCTGGTGGCGATCATCAAGCTCAGCAGCATGGCCCAGGTCATCCCCGGCCCGGCGCTCTGGGCCTTCATGGGGCTCACGGTGCTGTTGACCGCGGTGCTGTCGTTCAACCCGCGAACCTTCTGGGAGATGGCCTTCGAGCCGCGGCCGGGACAACGCGAATGAACCAGCCCGCGCCGATCGACGACGCCGGGGCCGGCCGGCTGATGGGCTGCCACCACTGCGGCACCACCTGGCAAGGCGCATTCGACGGCGAGCCCTGCGGGCGCTGCGGCACCCGCCTGCACGTGCGCAAGCCCGACAGCATCAACCGCACCTGGGCCTATCTGGCGGCCGCCGCGGTCCTCTACCTGCCGGCCAACCTGCTGCCGGTGATGATCACCAAGAGCCTGCTGGGGACCCAGCAGGACACCATCCTGAGCGGTGTCATCTACTTCTGGGTGTCCGGCGCCTACGGCCTGGCCGCGCTGATCTTCATCGCGAGCTTCCTGGTGCCGCTGTTCAAGCTCACCGCGCTGATCTTGCTGAACATCACGGCCCAGCGTCGCAGCGCCTGGCGGCAACTCGAGAGGGCCAAGCTCTATCGCATCCTCGAGGTGATCGGGCGCTGGTCGATGCTGGACGTCTTCGTGGTGGCGCTGCTGGCCGGGCTGGTGCGCATCCAAGGCTTCGCCGAGATCACGGCCGGGGTCGGGATCGCGGCTTTCGGCGCGGTGGTCGTGTTGACGATGCTGGCGTCGCTGAGCTTCGACCCACGGCTGACCTGGGACAGCCGGCCCGATGCACGGGAGAACGAAACGAACATGACAATGAATCCACATGAATGAAGCAGACACGACTCCCGAGCCCCAGCCGGCGCTGGGCGCGCCGACGGTAGTCAAGCGACGCAACTGGCTGCCGTCGCTGATCTGGCTGATCCCGATCGTGGCCGCGCTGGTCGGCGTGACGCTGGTCGCACGCATCCTGATCGACCGCGGTCCCGAGATCGTGCTGACCTTCAAGAGCGCCGAGGGCCTGGAGGCCAACAAGACGGCGGTCAAGTACAAGGACGTGCAGATCGGCACGGTGCAGAGCATCCGCCTGGCCAACGATCGCTCCCATGTGCGCGTGCTGGTGCAGCTCAAGAAGGAGGCCAGCGCCTTCACCGCGCAAGACACGCGTTTCTGGGTGGTGCGCCCGCGGCTCGACACCTCCGGGATTTCCGGCCTCGGCACCTTGCTGTCCGGCGCCTACATCGGCGCCGATGCCGGCACTTCGGAAGAGACCGCGGGCGAATTCATCGGGCTCGAGACGCCGCCCATCGTCACGCGCGACGCTTCCGGGCGGCAGTTCCTGCTGCACTCGCGCGACGTCGGTTCGCTGGACATCGGATCGCCCGTGTACTTCCGGCGCATCAAGGTGGGGCAGGTGGCGGCCTACGTGCTCGACCCCGACGGCCGCGGCGTGRCGCTGCGGGTCTTCGTCAACGCGCCGTACGACAAGTTCGTCGGCGTCAACACGCGCTTCTGGCATGCCAGCGGCTTCGATGTCGAGTTGAACGCGAGCGGGCTCAAGGTGCGCACCCAGTCGCTCGTCACGGTCCTGATCGGCGGCATCGCCTTCCAGTCGCCCGACGACCAGAGCGGGCCGCAGGCGCAGGAGAACACGGAGTTCGGGCTCGCGAATGACGAAGTCACCGCGATGAAGGAGCCCGACGGGCCCTCCCAGACCATGCTGCTGTACTTCAACCAGTCGCTGCGCGGCCTGTCGCCGGGTGCGCCGGTCGACTTCCGTGGCGTGGTCGTCGGCGAGGTCAAGTCGATCGGCGTCGAGTTCGACCGCAGCGAGCGCGAATTCAAGATGCCGGTGATGGTGCAGATCTACCCCGACCGCCTGCGGCGCCGTGACGTCAATCCCGGGAGGGAGTCGCAGTTCACGCAGCTCGAGCGCTGGCGCTTCCTGGTCAGCAAGGGCCTGCGCGGCCAGCTGCGCACCGGCAACCTGCTGACGGGCCAGGTCTACGTGGCCATCGACTTCTTCCCCGATGCGAAGCCGGCCACCCTGGACATCAGCCGGACGCCGATCGAGTTGCCGACCGCGCCCAACAGCCTGGACGAGCTGCAGTCCCAGGTGTCGGACATCGCGCGCAAGATCAACAAGGTGCCCTTCGAGGAGCTCAGCGCCGATCTGCGAAAGACGATGGCCACGCTCAACAAGACGCTGACCAGCGCCGAGCAGCTCGCCAAGAGCCTGAACAACGACCTGACGCCGGAGATGGCGGCAGCCATGAAGGATGTGCGCCGGACGCTGAACTCGGCCGAGAAGACGATCGCCGACGACTCCCCGCTGCAGCAGGACATGCGCCAGACCTTGCAGGAAGTCACGCGGGCGGCGGCGTCGCTGCGCATCCTGACCGACTACCTGGAACGCCATCCCGAATCACTGATCCGCGGCAAGCCGGAGGACAAGCAGAAATGAGAACCACGACATGGCGCCTCGCGGCATCGGCGCTGAGCGCGGCGCTCCTGCTGGTCGGATGCGGCAGCACCCGCACCCAGTTCTACAGCCTGGCCGAGCCCACGCCGCCGGCCCGCGCACCGGCCGCGACCGCCGCGGCAGCGCCGGCCTTCATCGAACTCGCGCCGATCGCCATGCCCGAGCGCTTCGCCCGGCCGCAGCTGGTGGTTCGGCAGCAAGGCTCGGCCGGCGGCCCGCAGGTGGACATCCTCGAGCAGCACCGCTGGTCCTCCTCGTTCGAGAATGAGCTGCGCGACGCGCTGGGCAGCGCCATCGCGGCCCGGCTCGGGGCGGTCGACCTGACCAAGTCCGGCCGCTCTCGCGGCCAGCCGGCGATCCGCATCACGGTGCAGATGGGACAGTTCGACGCCATCGAGGCCAGCCGGGTCGACGCCAGCTTCAGCTGGACCGTGCGTCGCACGGACGAAGGGCCGGCGGTCGCTTGCCGGCTCTCGCTGTCGGAGCCCGTGGACGCCGGCATGGATGCGCTGGCCGAGGGCGCGCAGCGGGTCGCCGCCCGGCTGGCCGATGCCATCGCGGCCAGCGCCTCGGCGCTGCAGGCCAGCCCGACTCCGCCCTGCGGGGCCTGACAGCGCGCCGGATCGAACCGGAAGACAACCATGGCTGCGCCCGGATTCGCGCTGTTCGACACCGCCATCGGCGCCTGCGGCATCGCCTGGGGTCCGCGCGGCATTGCCGGCGTGCAGTTGCCCGAAGGCGGGGAGGGCGCCACGCGCGAGCGCATGAGGAAGCGCTTCGCGCAATGGCCGGAGTGCGAACCGCCGCCGGAGGTCGCCCCGGCGATCGAAGGCATCCGTGCTCTGCTGAACGGCGAACCGCGCGACCTGGCCGAGATCGAGCTCGACCTCGAGGGCGTCAGCGAATTCCACCGGCGCGTCTACGAGATCGCGCGCCGCATTCCGCCCGGACGCACCCGCACCTATGGCGACATCGCGGCCGAGCTCGGCGACAAGGGCCTGGCGCGCGCGGTCGGCCAGGCGTTGGGGCTCAATCCCTTCGCGCCGGTCGTGCCCTGCCACCGGGTGCTGGCCGCGGGCGGGCAGTGGGGCGGCTTCTCGGCCCACGGCGGCGCAGCGTCGAAGCTGCGCATGCTGGCCATCGAGGGCGCGCGGCCGGACAGTGACAGCGGACATCTGTTCTGAGCGCTAGCACAGGCGGCCCGATCGCGCTGCCCACGGTCCATCGGGACCTTGGCGACAATCGGTGCATGACTTCTTCGCGCTTCTTCAAGATCGCGCTCGTGCTGGGCCTGTTGTCGGCCATCGGCCCGTTCGCGATCGACATGTACCTGCCGGCCCTGCCCGAGATCGGCAGCAGCCTGCACGCCGGTATCGGGCCGGTGCAGATGAGCCTCACCGCCTTCTTCATCTCGCTCGGCGTCGGGCAGCTGCTCTATGGCCCGGTGTCCGACATGGTGGGGCGCAAGCCGCCGCTCTATTTCGGGCTCGGCCTGTTCGCGCTCGCGAGCATCGGCTGCGCGATGGCCACCAGCATCGAGATGCTGATCGCGCTGCGCTTCGTGCAGGGCCTGGGCGCCGCGGCCGGCATGGCGATCCCGCGCGCCGTGGTGCGCGACCTGCACACCGGCAACGACGCGGCGCGGCTGATGTCGCTGCTGATGCTGGTCTTCAGCGTGTCGCCGATCCTGGCGCCGCTGGCCGGCAGCGCAGTGATCGCCTTCACCGGCTGGCGCGGCGTGTTCTGGGCCGTGACGCTGGCCGCAGTGATCGGGTTGGCGACCGTCGCCCTGGTGCYGAAGGAAACCCGGCCGGCCGAGGAGCGGGTCGAGAGCAGCCTGGGCAGCGCGCTCGCGGCGTACGGCGTGTTGCTGCGCGACACGCACTACCTCGGGCTGGTCTTCATCGGCGCCTTCGCGATGGCGGGCTTCTTCACCTACCTGGCGAACTCGTCCTTCGTGATGATCGACCACTACGGGCTGTCGCCGGTGCTGTACAGCGTGGCCTTCGGCGTCAATGCGGCGGCCTTTTTCGCCGCCGCCCAGCTCAACGGGCCGCTGTGCGAACGCTTCGGGATCGAGCGCGTGGTCAAGAGCAGCGTTGCCGCCTGCGGCGCCGTGATGCTGGCCATGTTCGCCTACTACGCGGGCGGCGGCGACCGGCTGGCGGTGCTGATCGTGCTGTACTTCATCGCCAGCGGGCTGATGGGGCTGGTCATTCCCACCACCTCGGTGCTGGCGCTCGAAAAGCACGGCACCATCGCCGGCACCGCCTCGGCCCTGCTCGGCACGCTGCAGATGCTGACCGGCGCGGTGGTGATGGCGGTGGTCGGCGTCTTCACCGACGGCCGACCGCTGCCGATGGTCGCCGGCATGGCGGGCGGCGCGCTGATCGCCGTCGTGCTGACCTGGCTCACGCTGGACGGGCGGCGCCAGGCCGCTTGTCCGGCGGGCTGAGACGGTGTCGGCCACCCTGGCGGCGCCCGCCGCTTCCGCCGCGCCCGACGGGCTGCCCCAGCCGCAGCGCCGGCAGGCCATGATGGTGGTGATCCTCGGCATCGCGGTGGCGATTCTTGATGGCACCATCGTCAATCTCGCGCTGCCGGGCATTGCGCGCGAGCTGCAGGCCGACCCGGCGCATGCCATCTGGGTGGTCAACGCCTACCAGATCGCGGCCCTCGTGATGCTGCTGCCGCTCGCCTCGCTCGGCGACCGGATCGGCTACCGGCGCGTCTACCTCACAGGCATGGCACTGTTCGCGGCCGCTTCGCTCATTGCCACGCTGTCCAACTCGCTCGGCATGCTGATCGCGGGCCGAGCGCTGCAGGGGCTGGGCGCCGCCGGCATCATGAGCGTCAACGCTGCGCTGGTGCGGCGCATCTTTCCGTCGGCCCAGCTCGGACGCGGCATGGCGATCAACTCGATGGTGGTGGCCACCGCCTCGGTGGCAGGCCCTTCGGTGGCAGCCGGGATCCTCTCGGTCGCTTCGTGGCCCTGGCTGTTCGCGCTCAACGTGCCGCTCGGGGCGCTGGTGTGGGTGCTGGGCCTGCGGGCGCTGCCGGTCAACGATTCGATGTCATCCGGGGTTCGCTTCTCGCTGATCGACGTCGTGCTCAACGTGGCGATGTTCGCGCTGATCTTCGTCGGCGCCGATCGGCTGGGCGTGCGCGGCGAATCCGGGCAAGGCGCCGGGCCCATGGCCTGGGCGCTGCTGCTGGCGGGCGTGGCGGTTGGCTTCCTCTACCTGCGGCGGCAGGCTGCGCTGGCCGTGCCGCTGTTCCCGGTCGACCTGCTGCGCATCCCGGTGTTCGCGCTCTCGATGGGCACCTCGGTGGCTGCCTTCTGCGCCCAGATGCTGTCGTTCATCGCGCTGCCCTTCCTGCTGCTGGACACCTACGGGCGCTCGCACGTCGAAGCCGGCCTGCTGATCACCGCCTGGCCGCTGGCGATCGTGGTGATGGCCCCGATCGCGGGTCGGCTGATCGGCCGATACTCCGACGGCTTGCTGGGGGGCATCGGCCTGGCCCTGCTGGCCACCGGCCTGGCGCTGCTGGCGGCGCTGCCGGCGCATCCGGGCAACGTCGACATCGTCTGGCGCATGGTGCTGTGCGGCCTGGGCTTCGGGCTGTTCCAGTCGCCCAACAACCACACCATCGTGACCACGCCGCCACCGCACCGCAGCGGGGCGGCGAGCGGCATGCTGGGCACCGCGCGGCTCACGGGCCAGACCCTGGGCGCGGTGCTGCTGGCCGCGATCTTCAGTTTCTGGAGCCCGCACGAGGGCAAGGGGCAGGTGATTGCGCTGAGCCTTGCGGCCTGCTGCGCGGCAGTCGCCGCGGTCTGCAGCACGCTGCGCACCCGGCAGGACTGAAGCCCCCACGCTCGTCACTCCGTGTACTCGCTGACCCCCGAGGGGGCGCGGTCCGCCTTGGGGCGGCCCGGCGGCGGACCCAGCCCCCACGCCCGTCACTCCGTGCATTCGCCGCCCCCAGGCGGTGCAGTCCGGCCCTATCTCCGACGGCCGATTGCCGGCCGCGGGGCAGCCTCCTATCGTTGAGGCACCTGTGGCGCCAAGGGGGGCCTCATGCCAGATCGTTCGGACATCCTGTGGTTCAAGACCGAGTTCGGGCCGCGCATCGTGCCGCTCCTGGCCGGCACCCCGCTGACCGTGGACATGATCGCCGCCATCGCCTGCCAGGAGACCGGCCACATCTGGCCGCTGCTGCGGCGCGAGAACATGGCGACGCCGCGCATCCTCGCGCTCTGCGTCGGCGACACGCTCGATGCCGACAAGGGTCGCCGCGCCTTCCCGAGGACCAAGGCCGAGCTGCTGGCCCGGCCGAACGGCGACCGGATGTTCGCGATCGCCCGCCAGGCGCTGGTCGAGATGGCGGCGAAGGTGCCGGGCTACACCGGCGCGGCCGCCCGGCCCGACAAGTTCTGCCACGGCTACGGCATGTTCCAGTGCGACCTGCAGTTCTTCCTGACCGATCCGGACTATTTTCTCGAGCGCCGGTACGAGCATTTCGAGGAGACGCTGGGCAAGTGCCTGGTCGAGCTGCGCCACGCGCTGCGCAAGCTGGGCTTCCAGGACCGCGAGTCGCTCGGCGACCTCGAACTCGCCGCGGTCGGCATCGCCTACAACACCGGCGGCTTCAGTCCCGCCAAGGGCCTCAGGCAGGGCCACTTCAACGGCACCCGCTTCTATGGCGAGTTGCTGTTCGACTTCATCCGGCTGGCGCGCACCGCTGCAATGCCGGATGACCCGGCACCGCTGGTCGAACCGCCGCCGGGTGTCGCCATCGTGCCGCCGCCCGCGCCGCCGATCGCCGAGGGAGCGGCGATGGTGGTGACCACGGTCGACGGCATGCTGCGCCTTCGCAGCGCGCCTTCGATCAGCACGCCGCCCCAGGCCAATGTGGTCGCGAACCTGCCCAGCGGGCATCCGGTGCGCGCCGTGACCGGAATGCCGGTGAAGGGCTTCCTGGAGGTGGAGACCGAACTCTTCGGCGCGCGGCTGCACGGCTTCGCGTCGACGAAGTTCCTGGCGCCCGCGCCCACGCGCCGGAATCCCGTGACGCCGAACGGCGCCCGCGCAGCGCCGCAGCCGGTTTTCACGCCGCCGGCGGCGGCCCTGCCGCGTCCGCCGGGCCACCTGACCCGGCGCCGCGACAACGCGAACGCCCATTCGCTGAACGAGCCGAACCAGCCGGGCCGGCTCGGCACGAGTGCGCAGGCGCTGCGTGCCGAGCTCGGCGCCATCGTCGACTGGCTGGCGGTGGACAAGCCCTCGCACAAGCGCTACCAGCCGCGCGCGGGCCTGACCTTCTGCAACATCTACTGCCACGACTTCTGCCACCTCGCGGGCGTGTACCTGCCGCGGGTCTGGTGGACGACGCCGGCCATCCTGGCGCTGGCCGGTGGAGCGCAGGTGACGCCCATGATCGGCAACACCGTGGTCGAACTGCGCGCCAACGACCTGTTCCGCTGGCTGCGCGACTTCGGCCAGGCCTTCGGCTGGCGCCAGAGCGGGATGCTGACCGAGCTGCAACAGGCCGCCAACCAGGGTGCGGTCGGCCTGATCGTGGCGCGAAGAAAAGAGGACGGCCGCTCGGGCCACATCGTCGCGGTGGTGCCCGAAACCGCCACCGCGAGCGCCCGCCGCAATGCCGCCGGCTTGGTCATCGCGCCGCTGCAGAGCCAGGCCGGGGTGCGCAACTTCAGCCGCGGTACCGGCAAGGCCGGCTGGTGGAACGGCGAGGAGTTTGCGGAAAGCGCGTTCTGGATCCACGCCTGAAGTCGTGAGCCGGAGGGCGGCTGCGCCGGGCTGTGAATGGCCGACAGGCAGAATGCGCCATGAAAGCACCCCCCCGACTGCAATCGCTGATCGACGAAGGCCTGATCGACAGCGTGGTACGCCAGCTCATGAGCGGCAAGGAAGCGATGGTCTACGTGGTGCGCTGCGGCGACGACACGCGTTGCGCCAAGATCTACAAGGAAGCMACCCAGCGCAGCTTTCGCCAGGCCGTCGACTACACCGAGAACCGCAAGGTCAAGAACACGCGCCTGCAGCGCGCGATGGCCAAGGGCACCAAGTTCGGACGGCAGGCCACCGAGGCCGCCTGGCAGAGCGCCGAGGTCGACGCGCTCTATCGCCTGGCGGCCGCGGGCGTCCGGGTGCCGGAGCCCTACAACTTCTGCGACGGCGTGTTGCTGATGGAGCTGGTCACCGACGCGCAGGGCGATGCCGCGCCGCGCCTCAACGACGTGGTGTTCACGCCCGAGGATGCGCGGCGGCACCATGCGACGCTGCTGGTGGAAGTGGTCCGCATGCTGTGTGCCGGCGTGGTGCATGGCGATCTCTCGGAGTTCAACGTGCTGCTCGGCGCCGACGGTCCCGTGATCATCGACCTGCCGCAGGCCGTCGACGCGGCGGGCAACAACCACGCACGGCGGATGCTGCTGCGCGACGTGGCGAATCTCAATGCCTTCTTCGGCCAGTTCGCACCCGAACTACTGCCGACCCGCTACGGCGAAGAGATCTGGAACCTCTACGAACGCGGCGAGTTGCACACCGCCTCGGCATTGACGGGCACCTTCGTGCGCGCGACCGGGCCGGTCGACCTGGGGGGCGTGTTGCGCGAGGTCGACGACGCGCGCGCGGAAGAGGCGGCGCGCCTGATGCGTGTGGCGGCCCGCTGATCAGGGCGCCGGAATGGTCGCCGCGATCCGTTCGGCCATGAAGTCGTAGAACGGGTTCGAGGACAGCCGGGTCAGCGAATCCAGGCTGACGATCAGCCCGCCGCGCTCGCCGCGCACCGCCAGCGCGCCGAGGTTGACGCCGAAATCGTCGCTGTCGTCGGGCCGGATGCCGTACAGCGGATCGGTGATCGGGAAGGGCAGGGCCAGGTGCGAGAGCGAGAACACCTCGATCGGAAACTCGAGCCCCAGCGGCCGGGTCTGCACCGTGGTCGAGCCGGCCTCCGTGACCTGTTCCACGACTTCGCGGCTGTGAATGTCGGCATTGGTGACCAGCGTCGAGCGGAAACGCCGCGGTGCCGGCGGCAGCACCCGGTCCGGCCGCAGGTCGCTGCCGGAGCGCAGCAGCGGTCCGAACTTGACGCTGCGGTTGAGGTCGAACAGCACCAGTTCGCTGCCATTGGCGGGCAGCCGCGCATAGAGGCTGGTGACGATCGCGCGGGTGCTGACCGTGAAGTCGATCACTGACTGGAAGGTGAGGATCGGCGGCAGCTGGTCGAGCCGGCCGGCTCGCTCCTCGCGCAGCACGTGCGCCTGCAGGTCGCGCGTGAGCAGGGACGACTGGCGTGCGCCGTTGACCGGGAACGAGTTGTACTTGAAGGGGTTGAACTCCGGCACGATGCCGAGCCAGGCCGCCTTGGCGAAGGCCGGGAAGACGGCCGGCCAGCCGAACACGCCGGCAAAGCGCGACAGCTCGGTGATGCCGATCATCGGCGCGATCAGGATCAGCCGGTCGGGCCGCGGAAGCTGTCTGTCGTCGATGGCATCGAGTGCGTACTTGGTCGCCAGCGCGCCGCCGTTGGAGAAGCCGACCACGTGCAGGGGCAACGGCGCCGGCACGCGCCGCCGTGCTTCGCGCACCGCGAGCTGCGTCGCCGCGGACCAGTCCTCCCATTGGACGTGGGTCAGCCCGGCGGGCACGGTGCCGTGGCCCGGCATGCGGATCGCGACGACCACGAAGCCGCGGTCGCGGTACAGCGTGGCGACATGGCGCAGGCTGAAGGGCGAATCGGTCAGGCCGTGGAGCAGCACCACCGCCCCCTTCGGCGGCCCTTGCGGGTCGAGCGTGTAGGAGCGGTTCCAGTCCTGCCGGAAATGGCCCGGATAGATCGGGCTGCCTTCGAAATAGCGGTTCGACGGGGTCTGCAGCTCGGGCGGCAGCTTCTGCGTCACCTCCTGCCGGACCTGATCGAAGGCCGCGTTCTCGGCCGCCAGCCAGGCGGGCCAGTCGGCCTTGCGGATCTCGTCGCCGGAGAGCTCGTGCGGTACGTGCGTATGCCACGGTTCGAGCGCCGGGCCGCGTTGCACGTCGTAGGTGCGAACCGCGATCAGGGTGACGAAAACGATGCCCAGCAGCAGCGCCGTGCGCTTCAGCATCCTGGCCAGCCAGGGTCCCATTCCGATCCTCTTCCGTTCTTGTTCGCGCACGCGTCCCGGGAAACTTCCCGGCGTGCAATCTATCACGAGGCCCGAAGCCGGGAACCGGTGCGGCGCCCGGGCCCGAGCCTTGAAAATCCGGTTCGACGGCGTCGATCGCGTGGGCGGTCCTGCGCCGGAATCGCGGCCGGCCTTCATACTCCGGCGACCAACACCCCTGCGCGGAGGGCACACCCCATGAGCCAGATCGGCAAGCCACCGGGCGACGACACGCTGATCCTTCACGGCTGCGAGCCGACCGGCTGTCCGCCGGCCTCGAAGCCGTGGGTGCTGGGCGCGGCGATCATCGGCTCCAGCATGGCCTTCATCGATGGCACGGTGGTGAACGTCGCGTTGCCCGCGATCCAGGCCGATCTGCATGCGACCGCCTTCCAGGCCCAGTGGGTGGTGGAGTCCTATGCGCTCTTTCTTGCCGCGCTGCTGCTCGTCGGCGGGTCGCTGGGCGACCACTTCGGGCGGCGGAGAATCTTCGCGGTCGGCGTCGCGCTCTTCGCGCTGGCCTCGCTCGGCTGCGCGCTGGCGGGCGACGTGCGGCAGTTGATCCTGGCGCGCGCGGTGCAGGGTGTCGGCGGCGCCATGCTGGTGCCGGGCAGCCTGGCGCTCATCAGCGCATCGTTTCCCGAGAAGGAGCGCGGCCGCGCGATCGGCACCTGGTCGGGCTTCAGCGGCATCACGGCCGCCATCGGGCCGGTGGTGGGCGGCTTCCTGGTCGATCACTACTCGTGGATCTGGGCCTTCCTGGTCAACCTGCCGATGGCGGTCGTGGTGCTGCTGATCGTCTGGCGCCACGTGCCTGAAAGCCGTGGCGGCGCGGCCGCCGGGGAGCGGCTCGATCTCTGGGGCGCGGCGCTGGCCACGGTCGCGCTCGGCGGCATCGTCTATGCCTTCATCGAGGCGCCGACCCAGGGCTGGGGCTCGCCGTCCGTGCTGGCTGCGCTGCTCGGCGGCCTCGCCGCCAGCGTCGCCTTCGTCGTGGTCGAGTGGCGGGTGCGCTCGCCGATGCTGCCGCTGCCGTTGCTTCGCATCGGCAATTTCGGCGGCGCCAACCTGCTGACGCTGCTGCTCTATGCGGCGCTCGGCGGCGGGCTGTACTTCTTCCCGCTCAACCTGATCCAGGTGCAGGGCTACTCGGCGACGGTGGCGGGCGCGGCCCTGCTGCCGTTCATCCTGATCATGTTCGCGCTCTCGGGCTGGGCCGGACAACTGGTCGATCGCTTCGGCCCGCGCCTGCCGCTGGTGGTGGGGCCGAGCATCGCGGCGATCGGTTTTGCGTTGTTCGCGGTGCCGGGTGTCGGCGCGAACTACTGGACCTCGTTCTTCCCGGCGGTGGTGGTGCTCGGCTTCGGCATGACGGTGACGGTCGCGCCGCTCACCACCACCGTGATGAATGCGGTCGGCGCGGATCTCGCGGGCATCGCTTCGGGCGTGAACAACGCGGTCTCGCGTGCCGCGGCGGTGCTGGCGATCGCGGTCTTCGGCGTGGTCCTGGCCTGGGCCTTCGACCTGCGGCTGGGCCAGGGCCTGCGCGAGCTCGGCGCCTCGGCCGAGACCACCGCCTTCGTGCAGGCCCAGCGCAGCCAACTGGCGGGCGCCGCGCTGCCGCCCGGCGCCGACGCGGCTGCGGCCGCGGCGCTCAGGCAGACGGTCAACGCCGCCTTCGTCTCGGGCTTCCGCTGGGTCATGCTCGTGTGCGCCGGCCTGGCACTGCTGAGCGCCCTGAGCGCCTGGATGCTCATCGGTCGCGATCCCGCGCGCAGCGCACCAAACACCCGGATCCGCTAGAGGACCTCATAGGTGCATCCGCACGACGGATGTACTGGGAGCTGGCGAAGCTGCGGCACACGATGAACGCGGTGCCGCACTGCGAACCGACGGGCGACGAGGTGTTCGAGTGAGCATCTCGTAGCGGTTTGTCGCAGGCCGCTCGGCTTTCGGGCCTCGTCGGGTTAGCCTCTGGGCAAATCACAGAGCATCGAGATGATCGTCCATACCTTCGGCCCCGCCTGGAACTGCATCGACCTGAGTCCGTTCGTCGTCAAGCTTCTGACCTGGCTGCGGATGGCGCAGCTGCCGTGCACCACGCAGGTCGCCAATGTGCGCAAGATGGGCAACGACAAGCTGCCGGCCTTGACGCTGGACGACGGCCGGCTTCTCAATGATTCGCAGCAGATCATCGACATGCTGCGCGAATTGCATCAGGACCCGCTGGGTGAGCGGCGCTGGGGCCCGTCCGAGCGGGCGGTGGCGCGCGCCTGGCGATCCCTGTTCGAGACCGACCTCTATTTCGCCGCCTACTACCAGCGCTGGGTTCCGGACCCGAATTTCGCAATCCTGATCGCGGTCATGGCCGACTACATGGGCGCGCTGGGCGTGCCCGCATTCGTGCGCCCGTGGGCGGTCAGGGCGGTGCGGCGCAACACGCTGGCCCAGCTCAAGGCGCAAGGCACCGGCCGGCGACCCATCGAGCAAATCCACGCCATGGCGGACCGCGGTTATGCCGCGGCCAGCGACTTCCTGGCCGACAAGCCGTACTTCCTGGGCGACCGGCCGAGCGAACTCGATGCGACCGTCTTCGCTTTCCTTCACACGCTGTTGCTGCCTCCCTTCGATTCCCCGCAAAAGGAACTGGTGGCCGGCCGATCGAACCTCGTGGGCTATCACCAGCGGATGCTGGCGCAGTATTGGCCGGAGCGGGAAGCGGTGTCGACTTGACTCTGTCCGATCTTCGGTACAGCCCGGAGTTCGAACGCGGTCCCATCTACTGCAGCTACTTTCGCGACCCGAACGGCAACAAGCTCATCTCCACTGCGTGATCTGACCATCGCGCCTCAGAGTTGCTTGCGTCGTCAACCGTTCGACCAACTGGTCGACGGCGCACTCCGCCTGTTTGATCGACCGGGCCAGCCGCTCGCCACCGAACTCGTCGTATTCCACCGCGGCGTCGAAGACCTCGGTGATGCCGATGTAGCCCAGAGCGGTGCGCACGCTGGCTTCGGCGTGATTGAGGTGTGCAATGCGCTGAGCGTCGCCATAGCCGAAGTCGCCACGCGAACCCAGCAACACCACGCGTTTGCCGGCATCGGACAGCAGGGGCCAGTACGGCACCTCGCCCCGCGCACGGTCGAAACCGAACGTGCGGCCCACACGAACGACATTGTCGATGTAGGCCTTGAACTGCGCCGGCACGCTGAAGTTGTACATCGGCAGCCCCACGATGATCAGGTCGGCCGCGAGCAACTGGTCCACCAGGCGATCGCTTTCCGCCAGGACGTCATGCATCCATGGCTCGCGCGCCTCGGGTTTCGTGAACGCCGCGTGGATCCATGGTCCCGTGACGTGCGCGGGCGGCGACCGACCCACGTCGAGGTACTCGATCGGGTCGTCGGGCCGCGAAGCGCGCCAGCGCTCGACGAAGCGAGCAGAGAGCCTGCGTGTGTGTGAACCATGGGGATCGATGCCGGAGCGGCCGGCACGGGCGCTGGCGTCGATATGAAGAATCTGTGTCATCGGGGAGCTTTCGTTGGACATAATGGATGAGTTATTTTTTCGTTTCTCTTTGAGAAAGGCGTCAGGGTCTTTGAATTTTCAAATGTCGAAATGACGATGACAAACGATGATTTCTTGCCTTTAGATGAATTGAATTCATCTGTTCGAAGCCCCAGGCGATTGCCTCCGCTGTCGTCGCTGCGCGCATTCGAAGCCGCCGCAGCCCACCTCAGTTTTCAGCGCGCCGCGCGCGAGCTGTCCGTCACGCCGACCGCCATCAGCCATCAGGTGCGTGGCCTCGAAGAGGCGCTCGACCAGCCGCTGTTTCGTCGGCTCACGCGTCAGCTTGCATTGACGCCTGCTGGCGAACGACTTTTCGTTGCCGTGCGCGAAGGGCTGGACATGGTCGAGGCGGGCGTTCGCTCCGCACGCGCACGAAGCGCCCGCGAGACCGTGACGCTGACCACTCACGCCGCCTTCGCCGCCAAATGGGTGCTGCCGCGGATGGCCAGCTTCCGGGCCGCATGCCCCGGCATCGAACTGCGCCTGCATGCGAGCGACGCGGTCGTTGATCTGACGCGCGCGGAGGCCGATCTCGCGATCCGCTCGGGATCGGGGCGGTGGCCCGGACTGGTGACCGAAGCGCTGATCGCCGAACGATATGCGCCCGTGTGCAGTCCGCATCTGGGCCTTCGCCGCGCGCAGGACCTGGCGAAGATGCCGCTGATCCACTTCGACTGGCAGGCACGGGCGCATGCGCCCGCGACTTGGATGCGTTGGTTCGACGAGGCCGGCATCGCGCCGCAAGGACGGCACGGCGGCAGGACGCGAGAAAAGGGCGGGAAGGGCGATCTGTCGTTCTCGGACGAGACGCACGCGATGCTCGCCGCATTGGCGGGCCACGGCGTCGCCTTGCTGAGCTTGACACTGTCCGCCGACGAACTGCGAAGCGGCGCATTGCTGCAACCGTTCGGGCCGATTCTCTCGACAGGCAGCTATTTCCTCGCGGCGGCAAACGGGCGCGAGCGCGAGCCTGCGATCCAGGCGGTGTGGCGCTGGGCCGCGGGCGAAGCGGCGCGTCAGGGATAGCGAAGCGGGAGCCGTGGTGTTCGAATAGCTGCGAGAACAGCCGTCCTTTTCCCGTCCCGGCTTGCCAGTCCGCGCGTTCCCGAGCCCAATGGCGTCAGGTGCGGCGTCGGCCCCTGGGCGTTCCGACGCCGCCGCCAGTCCGACATCCGAAAGGTGGCCGTCGATGAAGCACTTCCTCATCAAGTACCAGTTCAAGAACGGCACGGCCGAGGCATGGCATGAGCACATCCGCCAGTTCATCGCCTGGCTGGACACCGAGCCGGCCGTGAAGGGCAAGATTTCTTACCGCTGCCTGAAGGAGCGGGATGGCGCAGGCTACTACCATCTGGCCGCCGCGTCGGACGAGCAGGCGATCAAGGCCTTGCAGAGCCAGGATTTCTTCAAGCGCTATACCGAGGAAAGCAAGCGCGTCGCCGGCGGCGAGGTCGAGGTCGTGCCGCTGGAGTTGATCGCGCAGACGTCCTGAGGTTTTCGATCAGGCAGGGAACTCGACGCCGCGCTGGCCGGCGCGCCAGGGCGGGTACTTGTGCATCACGTGCGCAAAGACCGGTGCCTCGAGCCGTGCGGCCAGCCAGGCGTGCAGGCGCGGCCAGGCCTCCTGCGCTTCGAACCAGGCCGCATCGACCTGCGCGAACTGCCGCACAAAAGGCGCGATCGCGATATCTGCGACCGCGGGCGTGTCGCCGTGCAGACAGGACCGGGTCTGCAGCAGCGTCTCAAGCCGCGCGAGGAAGAGGGCGCCTCGTGCGCGATGTGATTCGGCACCGGCCTCGGCCACCGGTTGCCGCTCCGGATACTTGTAGCCGTCCAGGTGCCGCTTGAAATCACCGTCGCATTCGGCGATCAGCGCCAGCATCTCGTCCAGCGTCGCGTGAGCGGGCCTCAGCCAGTGCTTCGGGTCGTTGCGCCTCAGCGCCCACAGCATGATGTCAAGGCTCTGGTCGATCACGCGGCCATCCACGTCGACCAGCACCGGCACCGTGCCCTTCGGCGACGCGGCCAGCAGTTCGACCGGCTTGTCGCGCAGCACGACCTCCCGCAGTTCGCAGAACTGGCCGCTGACGGCGATGGCCATCCGCGCCCGCATCGCATAGGGGCAACGCCGGAAGGAGTAGAGGATCGGCCGCGCGGCCGCGCTCAGATCAGCCGCTGGATCGCCTTCTTGCGCCATACGAAGCGGTAGTAGCAGGCCTGCAGCGTCAGCATCGCGGTGAAGGCCACCGGATAGGAGATCCAGATGCCGTTCAGGCCCAGGCGGTGGCTCATCCCCCACGCCACCGGCACCTCGATCAGCGCGATGCAGAAGATCGAGATCGCGGTCGGCACCAGCACCGACCCGCTGGCGCGCATGATCCCCGACAGGGCCGCGCCCATGCCGAAGATCACGGTGCTCCACAGCATGATGTGCAGCAGCGTCTGCGCCACTTCGATCACCGGCTCGCTGGTGATGAAGAAGCCCATCAGCGGCCGCGAGAACAGGTAGCCCAGCACCACCAGCGAGCCGGTCAGCATCAGGTTCATCAACAGCGCGGTGCGGGTGATCGCGCCGAGGCGCTGCACCTGGCCGKCGCCGATCGCCTGGGCGCCGAGGATCGAGGCCGTGATCGCGATCGAGATCGCCGGGAACTGCACGTAGGCCACCACCTGGTTGACCGCGCCATAGGCCGCGGTCGCATCGGAACCGTAGGCATTGACGAAGGACAGCAGCGCGATCTCGGCCAGCGAGACGACGATCATCTGGACGCCGGTCGGCACGCCGACCTTGAGCACCGCCTTGAGCAGCGCCGGACGCACGCGCAAGTGCCGCACGAAGTCGGCATCCGGCGCCAGCGGACTCTTCTTGCGCCGAAGATGGAAGGCCAGCCAGGCGGTCGCGACCACGAAGGAGACCACGGTGGCCCAGGCGCCGCTGGCCACGCCGAGCTGCGGCAGGCCGAACCAGCCCCTGATCAGCGCCGGCGTGATCACCAGGCCCAGCGCGGTCGAGATCATCAACGTGTAGAGCGGGGTCACGGTGTCGCCGACGCCGCGCAGCATGGCGGTCGACAGCAGGAACACGAACAGGCCCGGCATCGCGATCAGGATGATGCGCGCGTAGCGGGTGGCGTCGACCAGGATGTCGGCCGGCGTGCCGAGCAGCTTCAGCATCGGTTCGGTGAAGATGCCGCCGAAGAGCGCGACACCGAGGCCGAGCAGGATGCCCACCGTGAGTGTCGTGCCGGCCACCGCGCGCGCCTTGTCGGGCTCGCGCGCGCCCCAGGCCTGGCCGATCAGCACCGAGGCGCCAGCCCCGAGGCCGATCGTGAAGGCGATGAAGAAGAACATGATCGGGAAGAAGCCCGACACCGCCGCCAGCGCGCGCACACCGAGCATCTGCCCCAGGTAGACGTTGTTGAGCGTGCCCGAGAGCGACTGCAGGATGTTGCTCAGCAACATCGGCGCGAGGAACAGCAGGAACACCTTCCACAGCGGCTTGGACGCCATCGCGGCCATGCGCGCATTGGCGGGTGGGGCGACCGGCGGCGGCACCGTGTCGGCAGCGGCAGCGGCGGCCGGGTCGACGGCGCTCATTGCTGGCTCCAGGCCGATGCGGCGAGCTTGTGGAGTTGGGCGCCGACGTCCTCGGGCCAATCCGCGACGCGTTGCGCGAAGCGCTCGCGGTCGCCGGCGAACAGCGCGCGGGTGGCTTCCTCGAAGCCGGGCAGGGAGCCGGCGATCACGGTCATGAATCGATAGGCGGATTCGCGCGCCGCACGTACGGCGTCACGGTCGGCGTTGACGCGGCTGGCCTCCTGGACCAGGCGCCGAAGCGCCACGGAAGCGCCGCCGGGCTGGCGGTTGAGCCAGTCCCAGTGGCGCGGAAGCAGGGTGACCTCGCGCGCCACGACGCCCAGCTTGGGACGGCCTACGCCGCGCGGCGCCTCTGCAGGCGCCTCGGCGCTGGCCGCCGGTGTCGCGGCGCCGGCCCTGTGATGCACATCGAAGTCGAGCAATTCGCCAGTCTGTTCGTCGAACACGAGGCAGGGCGCATCGTCTTCCCGCTCGCGCAACTGCGCGAGCACGTCAGCCGTGCTGCCGTGGGCGATGCGCTTCAGGTCAGCGAAGACGATCAGGTTGAGGGGGGCGGAATCGGACGGCATGGTGGTTTTCTTTGTTATCGAGGGGGCCGGGCAGGAAGGAGGCTCGTAATCTACCCGCTGACGAGCTTCGAGCGTCACGGTGCGTGGTACCCGCGTTCGCCGACACACTGGCGTTCCTCGCGCCAGAGGGCGAGGAGCTTCTCGACTTCGGCGCCACGGTCGAAGGCCGGGTCGTCGCTCTCCTTGATCCGGTCGACCACTTCGAAGCGAAAGTGCGCCGCGCCGTGTTCGATCCAGTCGCGCAGCAGCGCCTTGTTGCGGTGCGAGCGCAGGCCAAGCTCGAAGCGCGCGCGGTTCAGGGCACCCTCGACATCCAGGCTGCCGGCCATGTAGCTGCGGCCGTTCAAGGTGTTCGTGATGGCCAGGACCCCTGCCGGTCGCAGGGCGTCTTTGTACGTTCGCGTCAGGGCGCGCCGCGTTTCTTGTGGCAAGTTCATGCCCACATATTACCCGGGTAAATTGAGTTCTTCAATATACCCGGGTAAAAATAAGGAGCTCAACCTTCCCGCAGGCGCCGCCAGCCCCGACGAATGCGGCGTCTCAGCGCCCGCACAAGGCGCCAGGCACGCCTCTCGCGAACGCGCGTCAGCACGCCGTCCTTCCAGCTTTTCCAGCGCGGATAGAAGCGCGCGAACCATGGGATGCGCATCAGCGCCGGCTGGACCAGCTGGAACAGCCGTGCCAGGATCGCGGTGCCCACCAGCTTGGCACCGAGCAGCAGCAGCAAGGCGCTCACGGCGTGCCCTTCGCCGAGCAGGAAGAGTCCGAAAAGCTTGACCGGCAGCAGCATCAGTGCCGGCAGAAAGAAGGCCAGCACCGCGCCCCAGGGAGGCAGCGCACGCACCGCGGCCTCGATGCGCGCCCAGATGCGCAGCCGCGCCAGCCGGGCTGCGCCGCGGGCCAGCGGGTCCCAGCCCCACTCCTCGAACAGCAGCACCGGCACCAGCAGCGCCATGCCGATCAAGCTCAGGAGTTTCTTCAAGATACGCATTCGGCGCCATTGTCCGCTTGGGGCCTATGGCAAACTTCCGCGCTTTATCCGGCAGGCGCCAAGGGCGCCGTCGTCCCTGGGACTTTCCTCCTCATCCATGCAGAAAATCATTCGCCAGCTCGCGGCCGAGATC
>NZ_JBFUCI010000017.1:0-35407 GCF_056405335.1 Variovorax sp. P1_H12_2 | reverse complement strand
GCCAGAGACAGCGGCTCTTCGGGTCCGTCCAAGCCTGCGCAGGCAGGCTTGGAGCCGCGGACCTCAGCCCCCTCAAGGGGGGCGATACCGGCGGCCCGGCAAAGCCGGTTCCGCGGTATCCCTGGTATCGGACTGCGCCGGTTTCATGGGTCGTGGATCGCGCACCGCGCGGTGGAGCAACTGAAATGAAACTCGCCCCCAGGCTCGCGCACTTCGCGTCGCTCTCCACCCCCTGCCGGGGGCAACCCCGGCGGGCCGGCAAAGCCGGTTCCGCGGGGTTCCTGGCTTTGGCTGCGTCGGTTTCGTGTGTCGTGGGCGGTGCGTCTGCCCTCGCCGGCACGTTGACGCTCGGCATCGTCCAGCGCGCCGACGACGATCGCCTGGAGCCGGCGCGTGTCGCGCTCGCCTACCCGGGCCAGCCCGGCGGGCGCGCACGCGACGGCGTCGACATGGCCATCCAGGAGCGCCGGTTCGAGCTGGAGACAGCGGGCTTGCAGGTGGCCGTCATCGTGCGCGCGGCCAGGTCGGCGGACGACGCAGTCATGCAACTGCGCCAGCTCGAAGCGACCGGCACGGCGGCTGCCCTGCTCGATCTCCCTGCCGATTGGATCGCCGGCGCGTCGGCCGCGGCCGCCCTGCCCCTGCTCAATGTCGGCGACAGCGCCGATGCGTCGCGCCAGCAGGGCTGTCGAGCCAACCTGTTCCACACGCTGCCGAGCGACCGCATGCGCGTGGATGCCCTGGCGCAGGCCTTGCTCGCCCGCAAATGGCTGCGTGTGCTCCTGATCTCCGGTCCGCGACCCGAGGACGCAAGCCGGCTTGCCCTGGCGCAGGCTGCGCTGAAACGCTACGGCCTGAAGCAGGTGGCGAGCCGGAACTTCACGCTTTCCGCCGACCCGCGCAAGCGCGAATCGGCCAACCCCTTGCTGCTGACCGGCACTGCGGCGGTCGGCGGCGACTATGACGTCGCCTGGGTGGTCGACAGCGACGGCGAGTTCGCGCGCGCATTGCCCTACCGCATCGCTCTGCCGCGCCCCGTCGTCGGCGATGCCGGCATGACCGCGCTGGCCTGGGCACCGCATTTCGAGCGCTATGGCGCGCCGCAGCTCGCGCGCCGCTTCGCCCGCGCGACGCAACGCCCGATGACCAGCCACGACTGGGCGGCCTACATCGCCATCAAGGCCTTGTTGAATGCCGCGCTGGAACAGCCCGCTGCACCCACGGCCGCAAGACTGAACGCTGCGCTCAACCAGCCTGATTTCACGCTCGACGGCTTCAAGGGCGTTCGCCTGAGCTTCCGCGCCTGGGACCATCAGCTGCGCCAGCCGATGCTGCTGACCGACGGCGTCGCCGTGATCGGGACCGCGCCGGTCGACGGCGTCATGCACGCGAAGAACGTGCTCGACACGCTCGGCACCGACGCAGCTGAATCGCCTTGCAAGGGCGCGCCGTGACGAGGGCCAAGCGCCACGGCGACATCGGCCATGCGCTGCAGGCGCTGCGCGCCATCGTCATGCGCGAACTGCTCAAGTTCTGGCAGCAGAAGGCCCGCCTGGTCTCGGCGCTGGTGCGGCCGCTGCTGTGGCTCGCGGTGTTCGCGGCCGGGTTTCGCAATGTGTTCGGCGTGGCGATCGTCGAGCCCTACGACACCTACGTCCCCTACGACATCTACATCGCCCCGGGGCTGATCGGCATGGTGCTGCTGTTCAACGGCATGCAGTCGTCGCTGGCCATGGTGTACGACCGCGAGATGGGCCTGATGCGGCTGCTGCTCACGGCGCCGCTGCCGCGCTGGTGGCTGCTGCTGTCGAAGATGCTCGCCACCGCGCTGCTCAGCCTGGTGCAGGTGCTGGCCTTCGCCGTGGTGGCCGCGCTGCTCGGCACCACGCTGCCGATGGCGCCGCTCGCGCTGCTGCATGCCCTGTTCGCGACGCTCGCCTCGGCGCTGATGCTCGCTTCGATCGGGCTGCTGCTCTCGGTCTACGTCAGGCAGCTGGAAAACTTCGCCGGCACGATGAACTTCGTGATCTTTCCGATGTACTTCCTCTCCACCGCGCTCTACCCGCTGTGGAAGCTCGAGGAGTCGGGTGCGACCTGGGTGTATCGGGTGGCGCAGTTCAACCCGTTCACCCATGCGGTCGAGTGGATCCGCTTCGCGCTCTACGACAAGGACCCGGGCAGCGCGCCGCTGATCGTGCTGGGCACGCTCGTCGCGTGCTTCATGCTGGCCTGCCGGGGCTACGATCCTCAGCGCGGTTTCGGCGGGCTGACGCAGCGGGGCGCCACATGACGACGCGGCGCAGCCTGCTGCGCCTCGGCGCATCCTTGGCGGCGGTCACAGCCTCTCCATGGGTTCGCACGCAGCCGGGTGACGCCGCGTTCCCGCGGCGCCCGGTGTTCCTGTGGGTGCCATGGTCCGCCGGCGGTGGCACGGACGTCACCCTGCGCCTGCTGGCCGAACTGGCGGCGCATCAGCTGGGCCAGCCCATCCTCATCGAGAACCGCGGCGGTGCCGGCGGCACGCTCGCGATGCCGATCCTGCAACAGTCCCTGCCCGACGGCTACACGCTGGCGCAGATGCCGCAGCCGGTGTTTCGCGCGCCCTTGACGCAGAAGGTCGCGTGGGATCCGATCCGCGACACCACGCCGATCCTGCAGGTGAGCGGCGTGACCTTCGGCCTGCTGGTTCCCGCGGCCAGCCCGCTGCGCAGCGTGGCCGACCTGCTGGCCCACGCGGCGGCATCCCCGGGCCGGTTGACGATCGCGACCAACGGCATCGGCACCACGCCCCACGTCGCGCTCGACGCGCTGTTCGCCCGCCACGGACTGAGCTTCATCCACGTGCCGTACAAGGGCGCGGCCGAGCAGATGATCGCGCTGTCGGCGGGCCAGGTCATGGCCGGCGTCAACGCCAACGGTTTCGCACCCTTCGTCGACTCGGGCCGCCTGCGGCTGCTGGCGACCTTTGGCGCGGCCCGCTCCCGGCGCTGGCCCGACGTGCCGACCATGAGCGAACTCGGGCACGGCATCGTCGCGATGTCGCCCTACGGCCTGGCCGGGCCGCGCGGCGTGCCCGACCCCATCGTGCGGCGACTGCACGATGCCTTCAAGGGCGCGCTGTTCGACCCGCGGCACATCGCCGAACTGGCCAAGTACGACCAGGAGGTCGCCTACCTCGACAGCACCGACTACGGCCTCAGCATGCGCGAGGCGTATGCCGCCGAGAAACGCACCGTGGAGCGCCTGGGTCTGGGCCCGGTGTAACGGCGATGTCGCGACTGTGGGTCGTCTGGCTGATCGCGCTCCTGCAAGGTCTCGCGAGCGACGCACAGGCCGGGGTGATGACGCGCGCCACTTTGCAGGCGCGCTTTCCTGCGCCGCTGGTGGTCGGAGAGAGAGACCCGCAGCTGCCGGTGTGGCCCGTCTTCAAGCAGGATGCGACCGCGACGGCGCTGGTGGGCTACGTCTTCGAATCGATCGACTTCGCGCCGATCCCCGGCTTCTCCGGCACGCCGTTCAACCTGCTTGTCGCGCTCGACCCCAGGGGCGGCTTCCTCGACGTGCAAGTGCTCTCCCACCACGAGCCGGTGTTCCTCGAAGGGCTGGGCGAGGCGCCGCTGTTGCGCTTTGCCGCCCAGTACCGAGGGCTCTCGCTGCAGCAGAACATCAAGATCGGCTCGAACGCCAATCGCGGCGAGGAGCGCGGCAGCGCGAACGTCTATATCGACGGCGTGGCCAAGGCGACCGCCTCGGTGCGGATCCTCAACCAGAGCCTGCTTTCCTCGGCGCTGCGCGTGGCGCGCGCCCGGCTGGGTTTCGCGGCAGGGCGCGACCCGGAGCTGGTGGCACGCGTGCGGCGCGACACCTATGCACCGATGCATTGGGACGCCATGCTGCGCGACGGCCTGGTCCGGCACGTCCGGATCACGCAGGGCATGGTCGAGAAGGCCTTCGAGGGCAGTGGTGTCGAACCGCCCGTCGCCGGCCAAGCGGACGATAGCTTCTGCGACCTGTACGTCGCCTACCTCAACGCCCCGCCGGTGGGCCGCAACCTGCTGTCGGACGCAGGCTGGCAGCACTTGCTCGGGCGCATCGACGACGGCGACCATGCCTTGCTGGTGATCGCCGTCGGCCCCTACACCTTCGTTGGTGACAAGTTCGTGCGCGGCGCCGTGCCCGACCGGCTGACGCTGCGGCAGGGCGACCTGCCCCTGGAACTGCGGGATCTCGACCTGGACGACCCGCTCGCTCTGCCGGCGGACTTGCGCGGCGCCGATGCGAAAGTCTTCCGCGTCATCGGCCCGGCCGGACTCGACCCGGCGCAGACACTGAACTTCGCGCTGCGGGTGACGCGCGACAAGGGGATGATCTACCCCGAGCGCGTCAGCCGCGACTTTGCCGTGCCCTACACGCTGCCCGCCAGCGAAGTGATCCTGCCCGACATCGACAGCAACGGCTGGCAGGGGATCTGGCGCTCACGGGCCTGGGAGCTGGTGGTGCTGGCCGGTGCGCTGGCCTTGCTGGCGGTGGTCCTGGCCCGGCCGACGTGGATCGTTGCCACACCGGCGCGGCTGGCGCGCTTTCGCACCGGCTACCTGCTCTTCACGCTCGCATTCATCGGCTGGTTCGCCCAGGGGCAACTGTCGATCGTCAACGTCACGGCCCTGATCCAGGCGGCGGTGGCTGGGCGGGACCTCAGCTTCTTCCTCCACGACCCGATGACGGTGGCGCTGTGGACCTTCGTCGCGGTGACGCTGGTGGTGTGGGGCCGCGGCACCTTCTGCGGATGGCTCTGCCCGTTCGGCGCCCTGCAGGAACTCGTCGCCCAGGCCGCGCGACGCCTCGGCATCAAGCGCATCAAGCTGCGCCGAGGCCTCGACGCCAGGCTCAAGCGGGTCAAGTACGCGGCGTTCGCGCTCCTCGTCGGGCTGGCCGTGGTGTCGCCGACCTGGACCGATCGGGCGGTGGAGATCGAACCCTTCAAGACCGCGATCACGCTGAACTTCATGCGTTCATGGCCGTTCGTGGCATGGGCGCTCGGATTGCTTCTCGTGAACGCCGTCCTCTACAAGGGATTCTGCCGTTACCTGTGTCCGCTGGGTGCAGGGCTGGGCCTGATCGGCCGACTGCGACTGCTGCGCTGGATTCCACGCCGCAGTGAATGCGGCACGCCGTGTCAGACCTGCCGCCATCGCTGCGAGTACCAGGCCATCCAGCCCGGTGGTGCCATCGTCTATGAAGAGTGCTTCCAATGCCTGGATTGCGTGGCGATCCACGACAGCCCCGAGCGGTGCGCACCGCTGATCGCCCATCGCCGCGACCGGGTCATCGCGATCCGTCCGTTGCCGGCGTCGGCCCGGAGCGACGCATGAAGCGGCGACAGTGGCTGCGCGCGACACTGGGGCTGGGCGCGCTTGCCGGCGTCTCGGGCCTGGCACCTGCGGTGAGCTCGCTGCACTGGGGCCGACGTTCGATGCTGGGCTTCGGCACCACGCTCTCGCTGCAGGCCGCGCACGAGGATGCACAGATGCTGGAACGTGCGCTCGATGCAGGGACGCAGGCGCTGCGCCGCATCGAGAGCCTGATGAGCCTGTTCGACCCCGACAGCGCCCTGTCGATGCTCAATCGCAACGGCAGGCTGCAGTCACCGCCTCCCGAGCTGGTCGACATCCTCGACATCGCGCATGCCGTCTCCCGCGACAGCGACGGTGCGTTCGACGTCACGGTGCAACCGCTGTGGCTCGCCTTCGACGGGGCGCGGCGCGCGGGACGCCTGCCCGCACCGCGCGAAGTCGACGCCGCGCGTGCCAGGGTGGACTGGCGCGCACTCGACGTCGGGCGACGTCTCATCCGCTTCGACATGCCCGGCATGGCCGCAACGCTCAACGGCATCGCGCAGGGCTATGCGGCCGACCGGGTGCGTGCCGTACTCGCTTCGCACGGTATTCGCCACGCGTTGGTCGATGCGGGCGAATTCGCTCCCCTCGGGCGCAACAGCGAGGCCAGACCCTGGACGCTCGGCATCGCCGACCCGCGCGAAGAGTCCGTGTTGATCGCGCGCCTGATGGCGGACGGTCGATGCATCGCGACGTCGGCCGACAATCTCACAAGCTTCAGCGCCGACCACCGCCATCACCACATCTTCGACCCGCGCACGGGCTATTCGCCGCCCGCGCTCTCGGCCGTGACCGTCGTGGCCGACACCGGTGCCATGGCCGATGCCCTGACCAAGGTGTTCTTCGTGGCCGGCCCAGCGCTGGCGCGTGCGCTCGCGCACCGGTGGAAGGTCGACGTCCTGTGGGTCGACAAGGCCGGCCGCTGGGAAGCCACGCCCGGCCTTCGGCTCGACCGGGCTTGAGCTTCCCGTTTCAGGCGCCGAAGGTGTAGCGGACGCCCACCCAGGCCGCGCGCGGTGCAGCGGGCGACATCAGGCTGGCCCGGCTCACCGGGTAGTCGCCGTTGGCGTTGCGCGGCAGCCCGCGCGCGAGATAGGCCCCGTTGGCCGTGAAAGCATCGGTGCCCAGTTGCCCACCGGTCGTGTACTTGCGGTCGAACAGGTTGGCGATCTGCACGAAGAACTTCAGGCCGGGCCGCGGCTTGTAGTCGACGCCAAGATTGAACACCGCATAGCCCGCACTGTGCCCCGGCCCGGCGTAGTACACCCCGTCGGGCGCATGCAGACCGTTCTCGTTGCCGCGCAGGTTGGCGCCGCTCGATGCGACCATGTCCAGGCCGATGCGCCATTGCGCGTTCGGCTCGTGGTCGGCATACAGCTTGAGCACCTGCCGCGGCAACATCGGGATGCGGTCGCCCGGCCGGATCTGGATATTGCCGGTGGTTCCGGGGAAGCCGGCCAGTGCCTGGTCGTTGCTGCTGTTGCCCGACCCACCGACCGTTTCCACGCTGCGGTAGGTCGCGTCGAGCAGCATGAAATTGCCGCCCAATGTCAGGCCGCCGGCGGGCTGCGCGTTCAAGCCCATTTCGATGCCCTGCCGGCGCGTCTTGCCGAAGTTCTTGAAGTAGCCGAAGCCGCTCGAATCATCGGCCACGAACAACAGGTCATCGCGGTTGTCGGAACGGAACACGCCGAAGTTCCATGTCGTATTCGGCTGCACCACCCCGCGAAGGCCGGCCTCGTAGGTCGTTGTCACCACCTGCTTGAGCGGGGGGTCGCCGGCGAAGGAATTGGGCAGCTTGCACGGGCTCGCCGGATCGGCGCAACCCAGCTCGATCGCCGTCGGCGCGCGGCTGCCCTGGTTGGCCCCGGCATAGAGGGTGACGGCTTCGCTCGGTGCGAAGGTCAGCCCGATCGCGGGGTTGAGGCGGCTGAAGGTGTAGCGGCCATCCAGCGAGCCCGGGCCGCCACCGGGCATCAGGCCATCGGTATTGTTGACCGAAGTACGGTTGTAGCGGCCCGAGAGCGTGAGGTGCGTCTTCGCATCGAGCGCCATGGTGTCGGTGGCATACACGCTGTAGGTGCTCGACCGGCTCGACAAGGCGACGCGCGCATCGAAGGCGTTCTCTGAATCCTGCGTGCCATCGGCAAAGGCGCCGGGGCCGAACACCGGCGTCACGCTGCGGTCGGGGTTGATGTAGCCGAACTGCGTGCTCTGGCCGAAGCGCACGCGGCTCGCATCGTAGGCTGCGCCCAGCACGACCAGGTGTTCGACGCTCCCCGTCTTCGCTGCCGCGGAAAATTGTCCCGCGAGGCCCTGGTTCTGCTGCTTTGTCTCGGTGCGGTTGATCAGGCCGTTGCACTTCTCGTTGGGTTCAGTGTTGAGCAGCGCGTTGGCGATGCAGCGCCACTTCGGAAACGGCGTATTGGAGGCGTTGGCGCCGCTCGTCGGCACGCCCGTGAAGCCCGCGGCGGCGAGTGCCGCCCGCTCGGCCGGGCTGGGTTGATAGACCGATTCGCTCAAGGCATCGTCGTTGACGTCGCCGTTGAAAGTGTTCGTCCTGATGTTGCGATAGTAGGCGTTGCCCGACAGCGTCCAGGTGTCGTTCAAGGCCTGGGTCATCGCGAGGTTCAGGAAGGTCGACTTGTTCCTGGTGTTGTCGGGAATCGTGCGCACGCTGGCCAAGTCGCGCTGCAGTGCGCCCAGCTCCTGCGTGCCGTTGCCCGTGAGGTCGTTGTCGGCGAAGGCCGCGGTGAGCGAGATGCTGCCGTCGCGCGTCACCCGTCCGACCTTGGTGAAGAGCTGGCTCACATCGGTGGGCGAAGCGACGCGCCAGCCATTCTCGTGAAAGCGGTTGCCGGCGATGAACCAGTTCCAGCCGCTGTCCTTGTCGCTGCCGCCGGTCTCGAACTCGGCGGCGGCGCGGCCCCATGAGCCGCCCACCACCTGCATCGACGTCCCCGGATTGTGCAAGCCATCCTTGGTCTGGATGGYCAGCGCGCCGCCGAGCGTGTTGAGGCCGAACAGCGGATTGCTGCCGGGCATCAAGGCGATCGTCGAGATGACCGTGCGCGGAATCAGGTCCCAGCTCACGACGTCGCCAAAGGGTTGATTCAGGCGCACGCCATCCATGAACACCGACAGGCCCTGCGGCGTGCCCAGCAGCGGCGATGCCGTGAAGCCTCGGTAGTTGATGTCGGGCTGGAACGGGTTGCCTTGCGTCTCGTTCACCGTCACGCCGCCGACCGCGCGAAGAAGGTAGTTCGTCAGGTCGGGCGCATGAAGGCGTTCGAGGTCGGCACCGGTGGCCGTTTGCACGTTGGACGGCACGGCGTCACGCGGCACGTCGAGGCCGGGCAGCGGCGTCGGCGCGACCACCTCGATGGTCGGCAGTTCGTGCGACTCGGCCGCCTCTTGCGCCGCTGCGCCTGTCCAGTTGCACAGCAGCAGACTGACCGCGGCGAGCGACGTGAAGGAGAAGGCGGGAAGGCGACCGCGACGGTTCATGGGTGAGGCTCAGCCCGGCTTTTTAACCCAGGCCGTACACCAACCCTCGCCCGCGACCTGCTTGCGCCCGAACATCGCGCAGCCCGCCCACGGGTCCGAGGACGCGCCTTGCCACATCGCGCAGTTCACGCAGCGCTGCGTCGCCGCATGCTTCGGATACTTCTTCGCATCGACGGCCTTGGTGTCCTGCTTGTAGCCCAGCGCCACCGCGGTCTCGTCGGACTCCTCGACGCGTGCGGCCGCCCATGCCGCAACGGGCACCAGCGTCACGACGCAGGTGCCGCCCATCATCCGTCCGGCGAACACCCTTCTGGTGATCCCGGCGCCCATGCTTTGGTTGGTTTCGTGCATGACGTGGGCCTCAGTGGGATGCGACCTTGGTCGCGCCGCTGGCTTGCACCGTGCGCGGCGCGCCTGTGGCACCGGGGATCTTGAAGACCCAGACCATGCCACCCTGCTCGAGCAGGTTGACCTTCTTGGCCACCTCGCCGCCCCAGAGTGGCACCGCTCCGCCCCAGCCCGAAACCACGCTGACGTACTGTTCGCCACCCTGCATCCAGGTGACGGGCGGCGCGACGACGCCGGAGCCGGTCTGGAACTGCCAGACCACCTTGCCGGTCTTGGCGTCGGCCGCCTTCAGGTAGCCCTCGGGCGTGCCCCAGAAGACGAGGTTGCCGCCGGTGGTCAGCACGCCGCCCCAGAGCGGCGCGCCATTCTTGACTTCCCAGGCCATCTTGCCGGTCTTCGGGTCGAAGGCGCGCAGCGATCCGATGTAGTCCTCGTTGAGCGGCTTGATCGTGAAGCCGGCGCCGAGGTAGGCCGCGCCCTTCTTGTATGCGACCGGTTCGTTCCAGATGTCCATGCCCCATTCGTTGGCCGGCACGTAGAACATCTTCGTGTCGGGGCTGTAGGCCATCGGCATCTGGTTCTTGCCACCAAGGAAGCCGGGCGCCGCGAACACCGCGCTGCCCTTCTTGCCATCGGATGTTGCGGTCGGGTCGCCGGGGCGGTTGTCCGCGATGAAATTGGGCCGCCCGGTCTTCAGGTCGATGCCACTGGCCCAGGTGATCTTCTTGACGAACGGAAAGGCGTTGATGAGCTTGCCGGTGGTGGCGTCATTGACATAGAAGAAGCCGTTGCGGTCGGCCTTGCCGCCGACGCGCTTGCCGTCCATGTCGAAGGTGACGAACTCATTGACGCCGTCGAAGTCCCAGCTGTCATTGGGCGTACTCTGGTAGCTCCACTTGATCTGGCCGGTCTTGACGTCGATGGCCACGGTCGAACACGAGTAGAGGTTGTCGCCCTCCCGCAGGTGGCTGTTCCAGGGCGCCGGGTTGCCGGTGCCGAAATAGGCCAGGCCGGTCTTGGCGTCATAGGTTCCGCCGAGCCAGGTGGCCGCGCCGCCGGTCTTCCACAGGTCGCCGGGCCAGCTCTTGTTCAGCGTGCCGGAGATGCCGTTTTCCTTCTTGTTTCCATCCTTGTCGTAGGTGTAGCCCATGTGGCCTTCGACGGTGGGGCGCATCCACAGCAGCTTGCCGGTCTTCGGGTCCCGCGCCTCGACGCGGCCGACGACGCCGAACTCGCCGCCCGATACGCCGGTCAGCATCACGCCGCCGGCGATGATCGGCGCCGCGGTGGCCGAATAGCCGGCGGCGTAGTCGTCGATCTTCTCCTTCCAGACCACGTCGCCGGTGTTCTGGTCGAGCGCAACGAGTTGCGCGTCGAGGGTCGCGAAGATCACGAGGTTGTCGTAGAGCGCGGCACCGCGGTTGACCACGTCGCAGCACGGCATGATGCCCTCGGGCAGCCGGTGCTCGTACTTCCACAGCTTCTTGCCGGTGGTCGCGTCGAGCGCAAAGATCCGCGAGTAGGACGCGGTGACGAACATCTTGCCGTTCATGATCACCGGCTGCGACTCCTGCCCGCGCTGCTTCTCGCCGCCGAACGAGAAGGCCCAGACCGGGAGCAGCTTGGCGGCGTTGGTCGCGTTGACCTGCTTCAGCGGCGAGTAGCGCTGGCCCTGGGTGTTGATGCCCCAGGTCAGGACATTGCCTGTGGCCGTGGCCTCCGACTGGATCATCTTGTCCGTGACCTGCGCGTGGGCGACAGCGTTGGCCAGGCCAACCGCGATGAGTGCGGCTAAGAGCTTCGATTGCATGGTGTCTCCTGATGGTGGAACTTGGGGTCGATGAAGCGCGCGAAGCGCGCCCTCCACGGCTCAGGGGGCAAGGGCCATGCCAAGCACCCAGACTCCGACCCTGTCGCAATACGGGTCCCTTTGCCTCCTGGTATGCGGGTTTTCCCGTTGGACTGCTACAAGGTTGAACAGTCGAGGCGCATAGGAGCGTGACATCGCGTCACAGTCCCACCGGATGCTGCGGCGGACCCACGGCTGGTGGAACAATCCGCGCATGCCCCACCCCATCACTGCACCCTTCGGCACCTGGGTGTCACCGATCAGCCCTGAACTCGTGGCTTCGGCACGGACCACGGTGGTCGACGTGCTGCTTGATCAGGGCGAGGTGTATTGGATCGAAGGAAGACCCTTGGAGGCCGGGCGGCAGGTACTGGTCCGGCTGGGACCGGACGGCGTAGGGGTCGACCTCACACCGATGCCCTTCTCGATGCGCACGCGGGTCCACGAGTATGGCGGCGGCGCGGTCCTCGCGGCCGCGGGCACGGTCTACTTTTCGAACTTCTCCGACCAGCGGCTCTATCGCCTCGATGGCGACAGTTCCCCGGTCGCGCTGACCCCGACGTCCGATGGTGCCGCGCTGCGCTTTGCCGATGGCTTGCTCGACACCCGGCGCCAGCTCTGGATCGGCATTCACGAAGACCACCGCGCATCGGGGACGGACGCGATCAACAGCATCGTCGCTGTCGATCTCGGCGGGGGCGACGCAGGAAGCGTGCTCGTTCAGGGCAACGACTTCYATGCTTCTCCGCGGCTCAGCCCCGATGGAACAAGGCTCGCGTGGCTGACATGGAACCATCCTGACATGCCGTGGACCGCCGCAGAGCTGTGGATCGGCGATTTCGATGGCACTGCCGTCGCCAACCCGGCGCATGTGGCGGGCGGCCCAGGCGAATCCGTGTTTCAGCCCGAGTGGTCCGCCGACGGCCTGCTGCACTACGTGTCCGATCGGTCGGGCTGGTGGAACATCTACCGGCGCGATGCGAGCGGCTCCAGCACCAACCTCTGCCCGATGGCCGCGGAGTTCGGCCGCGCCCAATGGACCTTCGGGATGTCGACGTATGCCTTCCTGTCGACGGATCAGTTGGTATGTGCCTACGTTGAAAACGGCAGAGGCAGACTCGCTCGCCTGGACTTGCGCGACCATTCGCTCGTACCGTTCGATCTGCCGTATACGGACTTTTCCGCGATTCGGGCGAACGACGGCAAGGTGGCTTTCAAGGCCGGCGGGCCGAGCGTCGGGAGCGCGGTCGTTGTCCTCGACGTGGCCTCCGGCGGCGCGACGGTTGTCAAGCGTGTTTCGGACATGCAGAGTGATCCCGCGATGCGGGACCACGTTTCGGTGGCCCAAGTCATCGAGTTTCCGACCCCTCGAGGTGACATCGCGTTCGCCTTGTTCTATCCGCCCGCCAATGCAAACTATCGAGGCCCGACCGGGGCGCTGCCGCCGCTGGTCGTCAAGTGCCACGGCGGACCCACCTCCTCGGCGTCGAGCAGCCTCGACCTGCGCACACAGTTCTGGACCAGTCGCGGCATCGCCGTCGTCGACGTGGACTACGGAGGAAGCACCGGCTACGGCCGCCCCTACCGCGATCGCCTGCATCGGATGTGGGGCCTCATCGACGCGGAAGATTGCGCAGCCGCCGCCTCGTACCTGGCCATGGGTCAGCGGGTCGATGCCGAGCGTATGGTCATCACCGGCAGCAGTGCCGGGGGATATACGGCGCTGCGCTGCCTCACGCATGCCGACCCGGAGGTGCGAAGGCTGTTCAAGGCCGGCGCAAGCCACTACGGCGTGAGCGACCCCATGGCGCTGGCGCGTGAAACGCACAAGTTCGAGTCGCGCTATCTCGACTGGCTGATCGGACCGCTTGCCGACCAGCAGACCTACTTCGACAGATCGCCCGTGCGCCACGCGGATCTGTTGAGCGCGCCGATGGCATTCTTTCAGGGGATGGAAGACAAGATCGTCCCTCCCAGCCAAACCGAGGGGATGGTGCAAGCGCTGCGTGCACGAGGCATCCCGGCCGTCTACCTCCTTTTTGTCGGGGAGCAGCACGGCTTTCGACAGGCCTCGCATATCGAACAGGCGCTGCGGGCAGAGTCCGCCTTCTTTGACGCCGTGGCGTTCAGCGCCTCCGCCAACGCCATGCCGCCGAGCGGCCTGTGAGCGTGGCCGACAATCGACCGCAGGCGGCAGTGAAGGCGCGACAGTTCGCCGGGGCAACTCAGGGAGATCGGACTTTCCCCAAAGTTCGTGGACGATCAACGCACAGCATCGAGCAGGACCGCTACGGCCCCCGATCGATGTGGACAGGGCGCCTGGGGCCGCAGGACCTCATGCTGCTGCGCAACCACGGGACGCTGGCCGTCTCCGCCTTGAAGGTCAGTGCCGTGACCGGGCTTACACCGGGGAAGGTCATCAGGCGCATACACAGCGGGTCGGCCTTGACCAGGGCCTTGATGGCGTTGTCGAGCTTGAGGTAGGTCTTGTAGAGCACGGTTCGTGCATCCAGCAGCGGTGTGAGCGCACAGGAAAGCATCTCGTCATGGGCGAAGGTCTCTCGCACTTGGGCGTCGAAGGAACCGTGGCCGACCCGGCTGGCTAAACGGGTGCCGAAGACACGAAGCAGGCCACGCAGTTCGTTCTCGAGGTCCACGCACTTCTTCAGGATGGCTTTGCGGCTGGCGAGCAGCGCACGCACACGGTGGCTGGGTTTACGAGTCTAGGAAGAGAACTCTGCGGGTCAACCAACCCGCCCGATCACCGCTGCGGCCGTCGCTCGGCCGCGTGCCTGCCTACAACCCGAGCGCCGGCAGCGAGCGCCCGGTTGTCTTGCAGCTCACTTCGGTGCAAGGCCCGCTGGCGCGCAGCGTGGCCGACTTGCGGCTGTCACTGTCCGCCATGGCGGCAAGGGACTGGCGCGACCCATGGTGGACGCCCGTCGCCGATGTCGATCCGGCAACGACGTCGCGTCGCGTGGCGCTGTGCACTGCGGTCCCGGGCATTCCGGCCGATCCGGCAGTGGTGCAAGCCTTGCGGCAAGCGGCCGCCTGGCCATGGGCGTGCAACTGGTCGCAGGTCGGTTCGGTGCAGGATTGTGCTTGGGGAAGGCTGCAGCCCCGTTGAGCGTCTTGGAATCGGTCGGTCGATGCCTTCAGGCTACGCGTTGCAGCCAACTCAAGTCAGACGCTCCTGATTCTCGAGATGTACTCGGTACCGCTCTCGGGCAACCACACCTCGCCCGCGCGGCCGTGGATCTGGCGGATGCTGGCGGCGTTTCGTGGAAGCCCGAAGCGCTGGAACTTCTCGTCGCCGGGATTGAAACGGAAAACCGCGTTGCCTCCGAAGTCGCTGACCCAGACCTTGTCGCGCTCGTCGACGTAGACGGCGTACGGCCGCGGGCTATCGCCGGGGAGTTTCCAACTGCGCCAACTCATGCCTGATGGATCGTGCATCGAAAGGTTGCCGCTCAGCCATTCGCTGACCCAGATGYGACCGCTGCTGTCACTCCACACGCGGCGCGCACCCTGGTTCTTTGTCGGTGGCTCGACGATTGTCGAATTACCGGTGCGGCGGTCGATACGGGCGATGAACGAACCTGCCAACGAGCACCACCACACATCGCCGCTCGGTGTGGTGCATATGCCGTATGGCCCCGGTCCTCGAGGTGCGTCCTTGATCGTCACGACGCCACTCTTCACTGCGAGCCTGCCTACAAGGCCGCTCTGCCCGGTAAACCACAGGTCGCCGTCAGCGTCGAAAGTCGCTGTGTTCAGATTGGCGTGGGGCGTTCCCTCAGGAAGCGCAAAGGCGCGAACCTCGCGGTCGGGCCATCCCACGCGCACGATGGCGCCCAGACCGCCGTCCGTGATCCATGCCGCCTTGTCGGGGCCCGGGATGACGCCGTGCGGGGCGGCGCCGGCGCCCAGCGCAACAAGCTCGGTGCGCCCAGTGCGCGGATCGAACCAGCCGAGATGGCCACTGCTCTGCGCGGTGAACCACACACCGCCATCAAACGCCGGGGCCACGTCATGGATACCGGTGCGCTGTCGCGTGCCAAGCGGCCAGGATTGCAGCACTGCGGACTGTGCGGCCCCTGACAGCGGAACGAATGCTGAAAGCGCCGTCGCACCGATCGCACCAATCGCGCCTATCGCGTGGCGTCGAGAAACCGAATCCATGTTCCACCTCCTTCGCGCGAAGCCTCGTGCTTCTGGCCGGGTGCCCCAGGCATTGAAGGACCACGAATGAAGCGCAGGACGACAGCCCGTACTTCGCAGCGTCATTCGATCACCTCGTCGGCACCCAACGATGATTGGCGCGGGCAAAAGGTTGAAGTGCCACTGTACTCCCCGCAGGTCCCGAGTCCAGCGCCTGGGCACCCCCCAGCAGTCGCAGGGCTTACCGACTTCGACGAACACTTTGTGGCCGCTGAAACGAACCGATTCCCCGACGAGCGACTCGTTGCGCCTCACGCCCGACCCCGAGGCGTACAGTAAGCAAGTTGGACTTCCTGTGCGCMTCTCAAGGCACGCGCAGCCTCTCGAAGGCATCCGCAGCATGAAAGGAAGTCCAGGCCCGGCGACGCAACTCCGCCGGGCCTCTTTCGCGTCCAGCCACGGTTCATTGCGCCCCTTTCTCCTCCTTCGTCCTCCCAGAGGCACCGAGTTCCCAGCCCGGCCAATCGCTGGGCTTCTTTTTTGCCGCCATCGCGGCATCACCTCCCACGGAGCCGCTCGCCGCGCACAGTAGGATCCCGCCATATGAACAACCACGACCTCTTCGCCCGCCCGCCGACGCTGCTTCGCATGCCTTCCTGGCTCGGCCCCGGCGTGCATGAGGAAAGCGAACTCCCGCTCGAGCCTGGCGACTACAAGGTCACGCCCGGCGAGCGCTGGACCGTCACCGCGCTGAAGTCCGGCGAGACCGTCTACTCCGGGATCGGGCCGGTGGAAGTGGTCCGGTCGAGCGTCTGACGTAGGCGCCGGGCACCGCCGCTGGGCGGCCCGCCACATGTCACCCTTCGAAGCAACGGGGGGCGAATCCGAATCTGCCCCTTCCCGGCCGTCAGTAAAGGTACACGGCCCCCCGGGATGGCACGCTGTTGTCGGCCTGGTCGCCGCCGATGCCCGTGGCCGCGCTACTTTCTCCGATCGCACTGACGGCGACCGTTCGACCATCCGGCGTGATGGCGAGTTGCCGTCCGAAGCTGTCATTGGCTCCCGTGTTGCTCGCCTTGAGGTAGTTCACATGCACGAAGGCACCGCCTGTCAGCCTGAACAAGTGCACGGCCCCGGAGTACGGGGCGGCGCCTGGCGTCGGGTCGGCACCTATCCCACTGCCACCGCTGGAGTCGTAAGGCGCGGCAATGGCCAACCCAGTGCCGTCCGGCGTGAGCGCCGAGCCAAAGCCGCCGAAAGCGGCTCCGGTGGTCGGCTGGGGCGCAGTGATCGTCTGGGCCAGCGTGTAGGCCCCGGCGGAACGCCGGAACACGTAGGCAGCGCCCGCATAGGCCACTCCAGCGACTGGCTGATTGCGCGCGCCGATGACCACCGTGGCGCCGTCCGACGAAATGGCCGTCGAGGTGCCGAACCAATCGCCGGCCGTGGGCGTCGAGGCCTTGAGATAGGCACGCTTGGTCCAGGTACCCGCATCGTAGCCATAGATGAAGGCCGCGCCGGCACTGCCGGCGCTGGTGTCGGTCTCGTCGGTGAGCGAGCCGCTGCTCTCGTACTGGGCGCCCACCACGATCGTGCTGCCGTCCGCCGAGATCTTGGCATAGACCCCGAACTGGTTTCGGCGCCGGGCTACAAGCGTTTGCTCGTCGGATCCAGCTCCTTGCGCAGCGATTCCCCAAGGCTGTTGAAGGCCAGCGCAGTGCAGAGGATCGCCAGCCCTGGGGCGTACATCTGCGAGGGTGCGATTTCCATGCTCTGGTATGCGCGCGCGAGCATCGCGCCCCAGCTCGGGTTCGGCGGCTGGATCCCGAGCCCCAGGAAGCTCAGGCTGGCTTCGGCCAGCAGAGCGGCGGCAAGCAGGATGGTCACCTGCACGATCACCGGCTGGATGGCATTGGGCAGCACATGGCGCCACAGGATGTGCGGCAGCGAGGCCCCATAGCAGCGCGCCGCGTCCACGTAGAGTTCCTGGCGCACGACCAGGGTCCGCGCCCGCACGATACGGGCCAGTTGCGGCGCGAAGACGATGCCCACCGCGATCATGCCGTTGGTCAGGCCAATACCCAGCGCGCCGGTCACTGCGATGGCGAGCACGATTGCCGGGAATGACAGCAAGGTGTCGATCACGCGGCCCGTGGTTTCGTCGAACCATCCACCCAGAAAGCCAGCCAGGATGCCGATGGGCACGCCCAGGACCACGGCGATGCCGACCGCCAGCAGGCTCGCGTACACCGCCACACGCCCGCCGTGAATGAGCCGGCTGAGGATGTCGCGCCCAAGGTCGTCCGTGCCCAGCCAGTGTTGGGCGGAAGGCGCCGCCAGCGTGTCGTTCAGATCCTGGACGGTCGGCGAGTACGGCCCAATCCACGGCGCCGCCAGCGAAACTGCGACCAGTAGCGCCAGGAAGCCGAGACTCAGGCAGGCGCGGGGATCACGCGCCAGCCAATCGCGCATTCGCGCGAGGAAGGAGGGCCGGGCCGGGCCCTGAACGTCGATGCGCATGTCAGGACTCCACGCGAGGGTCGATCGCGCCGTAGAGAAGATCGGCCAGGAGGTTGATGCACAGCACGATCATCACCATCACGAGGATCACGCCCTGCACCACCGGCACGTCGCGCTGAATGGCGGCATTCACGATGAGGCTGCCCATGCCGGGGATGGCGAACACGGCTTCGAGCACGACGGTCGCCGCCAGCATGCGGTTGGCCAGCAGCGTGAGCACGGTGAGCAGGTTGATGCCTACGTTCTTCAGCCCGTGTTTCCAGAGAATGAGCGCAGGAGACAGGCCCTTGGCGTGCAGTGTGCGGACCTGCTGCGACGACAGCAGTTCCATGAGCGAGCTGCGCAGCTGGCGCGCGATCTCGGCCACGCCGCCGGCGGCCAGTGCCGCGGCCGGCAGGAGCGCGTGGTGCAGGGCATCGCCAACGTTGGTGCCCAGGGGCACCGCGCCCGTTGCGGGAAACCAGCCCATGTCCAGCGCAAGGAAGGAAATCAGGATCATCGCCAGCCAGAAGTTTGGCACCGCGATGCCCAGCGATGCGATGGTCATCACAACCCCGTCGATCCAACTGCCCTGCCGGCTCGCCGCCAGGATGCCCAGCGGAGCGCCGACGGCGAACGCGATGGCCATTGCCAGTGCCACGATAAGCAGCGTGTTGGGCAGGCAGCGCGCGATCGCCACGGCGACCGATTCGCCCGACAGCAGCGACTTCGACAAGTCGCCCTGCAGTGCGTTTCCGATCCATGACAGGTACTGGACCAGAAAAGGCCGGTCCAGGCCGTACAGCTGCCGGATCTCGGCAATGCGCGCGTCCGAGGCGTTGTCGCCCGCCAGCGTGACGGCGACGTCGCCCGGAATCAGCTTCAGCAGGCCGAAGGCGACGAAGGTGGCGAAGACCAGCACGGGCAGAACCTGCACCAGCCGGCGCCACAGCAGGGCGCCGCCGTGGCGGCCGCTGAAGAGTTGCGCGAACTTTTTCATCGGATGACGGCCGGACGCCCGTGCTCAGCTGTCGAGCCAGATGTCGTTGAACTTGGGCTTACCCAACAGATTGGGCCTGAAGTCTTTGACGCTCGCGGCGCTGGCGCCCACCTCGACCTGGAAGGCCAGAGGCGCCACGTAGGCCCCCTCCATGACGATGCGCTGGATCTTTGCGAACACCTGGCGACGCGCTTCGATGGACTCCACCGCCCTGCTCTCCTGGAGCAGCGCCGTGAGCTCGGGCGACACCTCGGTGCGCCCTGCATTGAAGTAAGCGCCCTTGGCGTACAGCAGCCCATACGACATGCTGGGATCGGGCCGGCCTGTCCAGGCCGAAAGCAGCGCGTCGAACTTCTTCTCGTTGCCGAAGAACTGGCCCGCCACTTCCGCCACCGCCCCCACGGTGAACTTCGCGCGAATGCCGACCTTGCCGAGCTGCTCCATCACGATCTCATTGCGGCGCAGCGAATCCTGGTCGTTGTTGCCGCCGATGCTGATCTCCACGTCCTTGAGGCCCGACTCGGCCACGAGCTTGCGTGCGCGCTCGGGATCGTGCTTGTACAGGTCCGCCAGCGATTTGTCGTAGGCCCAGTGCGACGAGGGCAGCTGCATGGCAGCGGGCTCGCCCAGGCCGCCCATGCCCGCCTTCACGAAGGCATCCCGGTCCAGTGCGAAGTTGATGGCCTGCCTGATCTTCACGTTGGCGAGTGGCCCGCGCGCGAAGTTGAAGTACACCTGATTGCAGTAAAGCGTCGGGCCGGTCACGAAGCTCAGGTTCTTGGCGCGGTCGATGATCGGCTTGTAGCGCGCCGACAGCCCGTACACCAGCAGGTTCTGATTCGCCACGACCGAGCGCAGCGCCGTGGCGTTGTCGGTGATGATGGCGAAGTCGATACCGTCCACGCGCGGCTCATTGGGCTTCCAGTATTTCTCGTTTCGGGTCACGACCACGTTCTGACCGTCGGCCCACTTCACGAACTTCCAGGGACCTGCGCCGACCGGCTTGCGGTCGTGGTCGGCGCCCAGCTCCTTGGCGGCCTTGGGCGACACCATCATGCCCGCACGGTCCGACAGCACGGCGGGCATCGCCACGTCGGGCAGGTTCAGCAGGAGCTTGACCTGCAAGGGGCCGGTCACTTCCACGCCGGTCACGTTGGAGAGGTCGGCCTTCAGGTTCGAGCGCGGGTCCTGCCGGTTGCGGTCGAGGTTGAATTTGACTGCCTGTGCGTCGCAGAGCGTGCCATCGTGGAAGATCACGTTCGGGCGGATGTCGAGCACCATCGTCTTCGGATCGGGGAAGGACCACTGCGCCAATCCCGGCTTGGTCTTGAGCGTGTCGTAGTCCCATTCGACCAGTGTGTCGAACATCGTCCACAGGAACGGGTGGTCGTTGCCCGAGCCGCCCGTCGCCGGATCGAGACTCGACGGATTGCTGATCGCCGCGATCTTCAGCACGCCGCCCGGCTTGCGCGCCGCCTGTGCCCAGGCCGGCAAGCCAATAGGACCGGCCAGCGCGGCTCCTCCCAGTAAACGCAGCGCCTGCCGCCGACTCAGGGCGAAGGCGGCTTCGGAGGCGACGGATTCGAGGGGAACATCCTGGTACTGCGGCATCACACTGTCCTTCTTGTGTTGAGGGATGGAACGGGGGGAAACGTCGCGGGCGGCCCATCCACCGTGGCGAAATGGCATGCAACCCAGTGGTCGGGGCGCAGTTCGCGCCAGTTCGGCGGCTCGTGCTCGCACGCCGCCTGCGCCGAGCGGCAGCGCGTGTGGAACGCACAGCCCGAGGGCGGGTCGATCGGGCTGGGAATATCGCCTTCGAGTTCGATGCGGCGATCCGTGCGCATCGACGCGGGCAATGGCACCGGCTCGGCCGACAACAGCGCCTGGGTATACGGGTGAAGCGGCCGCTCGCTGAGTTCCTCCGCTGGGCCGAGCTCCATGAACTTGCCCAGGTAGGTCACTGCCACGCGGTCGCTGATGTGCGAGACCACCGACAAGTCGTGCGTGATGAAGACGTAAGTCAGGCCGAACTCGCGCTGCAGATCGGCGAACAGGTTCAGCACCTCTCCGCGAATGGACACGTCGAGCGCGGCGACGACCTCGTCACAAACAATGAGCTTGGGCCGCAGCGTGAGCGCGCGCGCGATGTTGACGCGCTGCTTCTGTCCGCCCGAGAGCTGATGAGGATAGCGTCCCGCATAGTCCACGGGCAACCCGACCCGCGCCAGCGCGTCGAGCGCGGCCTGCCGGTTGGCGTCGCGGTCGCGCCGCCCCGCTGCGACGAGGGGCTCCATGACGGATTCGAGAATCGACAGGCGCGGGTTCAGCGCCGCGCTCGGATCCTGGAAGATGATCTGGTAGTCGCGCCGATGCGCGCGCAATTTCGCCGCGCCGAGCGACGCCGGATCCACGCCTTCGTGCAGCACCGCGCCTCCACTGGGCCGCACCAGCGAAACCAGCGCGCGACCCAGGGTCGTCTTGCCGGAGCCGGATTCGCCGATGACGCCGAATGTCTCCCCGGCGCGCACTTCGAAGCTCACGCCGTTGACGGCCTTGACCGTCTTGTGGCGCTCCTTGATCGCGAACTCGACGCGAAGGTCTCGCACTTCGAGCAACGGGGGGCGCGCATTCGCGCCCGTCGCCGATGCCGTCATTGCAGCACTCCCGGCAGCTCCAGCTCGCCGGCACGGCAGCACCTCACGCAACGCCCGGACTCTCCGCTCACGGCACGTAGCACCTGCTCCTGGCCGCAGGCCGCGTCGCCGTGGCCACAGCGCGGCCGAAAACGACAGCCGGCGGGCATCGCGGCCGGTGTCGGCACACGGCCCGGGATGAACCCAAGCGGAGCACGGCGCGGCGCCAGGCTCGGCAGAGAACGCAGCAGCCCCGAGGTATAGGGATGGCGCGGACGCACCAGCGCCGCGTCGACGGGAGCGTCCTCCACCACTTCACCGCCATACATCGTGAGCATGCGCGTGCAGGTCTCGGCCACAACGCCCAGGTCATGGGTGATAAACAGCAAGGCGGTGCCGGTCCGCTCGCTCAATTCGCGCAGCAGCTTGATGATCTGCGCTTGCACCGTGACGTCCAGCGCGGTCGTCGGCTCATCGGCGATCAACAGGCGCGGCTCGCAGATCAGCGCCATGGCGATCATCACGCGCTGGCGCATGCCGCCCGAGAGCTGGTGCGGATATTCGTGATAGCGCCGCTGCGGCAGCGGGATGCCGACGTCCGCCAGGGCTTGCACGCCGCGCTCCCGCGCCTCGGCGCGGTGCTGCGGAAAATGCATGCGATAGGTCTCGCTGATTTGCTCTCCGACCGTGAACACCGGGTCGAGCGCGCTCATGGGCTCCTGGAAGATCATGGCTATGTCGCGGCCGCGAACGGCGCGCATCTGCCGCTCCGTGAGCGCGGCCAGATCGCGGCCCTGAAAGAGAATCTGGCCACCGATGCGCGTCGATTTCGGGGGCAGCAGGCGCATAAGGGACAGGCCCGTCACCGTCTTGCCGCAGCCGCTTTCGCCCACGAGGCCGATGCGCTCGCCTGGCATCGCCGAGAAGGACACGTTGCGCGTGATCTGGACCTCGCCTGTGCGGGTCCGGAAGGCGACGCGCAGGTCGCGCACCGTCAGCAGCGGCTCGGCGGGCGAAGCGACGAAGGGGGTCTGCATGGGCGCTCGAGAAAAACGCGGCGGCCGGGGTCAGGTGGGACTCAAGACGGCGAGGACCTGGCCTTCGCTGACGTTGTCGCCTTCGGCAACCGCCAAGCGAGTCACGATGCCGGCGCTCGTCGCTTCGAGCGGAATTTCCATCTTCATCGACTCCACGATGAGGATGGACTCCCCCTCGGCCACCGCATCGCCGACCTGTTTTTCGACCTTCCAGACTTTGCCGGTGACCAGGGATTCGAGAGAAATTTCAGGCATGGTGAGTGGGACCTTCGAAGGGATGGAACATCGGGCTTTTCAGCCCGCCAGAATCTGCGCAGCAATGCCGGTATGGATATCACCGTCGACGAATGCGGGCGAGGCCAGCACGTTCTGGATGAATGGGATGTTGGTCTTGACGCCGCACACCTCGGTGGCGCGCAACGCGGCCGCCAGGCGCTCGATGGCGAGGGCCCGCGTGGGTGCATGCGCCACGATCTTGGCAAGCATCGGGTCGTAGAAAGGCGTGACCCGCGCGCCGGGGCCGTAGCCGGTTTCCACCCGGATGCCCTCCCCGCCGGGCATGCGAAAGACGTCGAGCGGTCCTGGCGACGGGAAGAAGCGGACGGGATCTTCCGCATACAACCGCGCCTCGATGGCGTGGCCCGTGCGGTCGATCACGGGGGGCAGCACCGCATCGATCGCCTCGCCCGCGGCGAGCCGCAACTGCGCCGCCACGATGTCAACGCCGGTGATCGCCTCGGTGACGGCATGCTCGACCTGCAGGCGCGTGTTCATCTCGAGGAAGTGAAAGGCGCCGGCTTGCGGGTCATACAGCATCTCGACGGTGCCGATGACGTCGTACTTCAGCGCGCCGAGGATGGTCGCGATGCGCGTGGCGGTTTCGTCGAGCAGCGCGCGCGACAGGCAGGGTGCAGGCGCTTCCTCGATGACCTTCTGATGGCGCCGCTGAACCGAGCAGTCGCGCTCGTACAGCACACGGACGTGCCCCGCACGGTCGGCCAGGATCTGGAACTCGATGTGCCTCGGGCGCTCGACGAGCCGCTCGACGTACACGTCGGCGCTTCCGAAGCTGCGCGTGGCGAGCGAGCGGGCCTGCGCGAGCGCGCGCAACAGCTCCTGCTCATTGCGTGCGGGCAGCATGCCGATGCCGCCGCCGCCGTTGACCGGCTTGACGAGGAGCGGATAGCCCAGCCGCACGATCTGATCGCGCGCCGCGGCGGGAAGGCCATCCCACTCTGCATCGATCAGTCCGCTGGAGGGGCACATCGGCATGCCCTGTGCGGCCATGAGATCACGTGCCTTGACCTTGTGGCCCATGACGTCGATCCAGCGTGGCGACGGACCGACGAAGCACACGCCCATGGCCTCGACCTGGCGGGCGAATGCGGCATTCTCCGAAAGAAAGCCGTAACCGGGATGCAGCGCGTCGGCGCCGCTGCGACGCAGTATGTCCAGCAGCAGGGCCTGGTTCAGATAGCTGTGCTGCGGCGCCGGGTCGCCGAGTGCGTAAGCCTCGTTGGCCTGCGCGACATAGGGGAGATCGCGGTCGACGTCGGAGTAGACGGCGACCGATGCGATGCCCATCTCGCGCAGCGCACGAATCACGCGGGCCGCGACGGCGCCGCGATTGGCGACGAGTACCTTGCGGAACATGCGCGTGCTCAGGGACGGTAGCGCACGCGGGCGCCGCGCGCCGCACGGATCGGGGCGCAAAGGTCGGCGAACTCGCACAGCAGCGCACGGGTGTCGCGCGGGTCCACGATTTCCTCGATACCGAATTTTTCAGCCGTGAGGAAGGGCGAGGCGAGCGCCTGAAGACGCTGCTCGATTTCTCGGCGTTTGGCCACCGGGTCTTCGGCGGCTTCCAGCTCCTGCTTATAGGCCGCCTCGAGGCCGCCCGCGATCGGCAGCGATCCCCATTGCGCCGAGGGCCAGGCGAACCGCGTCGAGAACCGCCCCTCCGGCCGGTGCGCGGCGCCGGCGACGCCGAAGCACTTGCGCAGGATCACCGTCGCCCACGGCACGGTGGTCTGCGTCATCGCCGACATGGCCCGCACGCCGTAGCGGATCGTGGCCGCCTGTTCGGCTTCCACGCCGATCTGGAAGCCGGGCACGTCCACCAGGTGCACCACCGGCAGGCGGAAGGTCTCGGCAAGGTCGAGAAAGCGAACGACCTTTTCGGAGGCGGAACGCGTCCAGCCGCCGCCGTAGATGTAGGGGTCGCTGGCGATCACCGCCACCGGCCAGCCGTCCAGGCGGGCCAGTCCGGTGACGAGCGAACGTCCCCATTGCCGCCCGATCTCGAAAAAACTTCCCTGATCGACGATGGTCTTGACGATCGGACGGATCGCGTACACCTTGCGTTCGTCCCGTGGGACGACGGACAGCAGCACTTCATCGCGCCGGTCGGCCGGGTCGGCGCAGGGCGACCGCGCCGGCAGCTCATCGATGGAACGCGGCAGGAACGACAAGAACGCGCGCGTGCGCTCGAAGGCTTCAGCCTCGCTCGCGACCTCGTCGTCCACCGTGCCGTTGCGCGCGTGGATCGCCGCGCCGCCGAGTTCTTCCTTGGTTACCGTCTGTCCGAGGTGCGCGACCAGCGGCGGACCCGCGGCGAAGATCTGCGCCGTGTTCTTGACGATCAGCGAGTAGTGGCTCGCGGCCACCCGCGCCGCCCCCAGCCCCGCGACCGACCCCAGCGCAAGCGCAACGACGGGGATCTGCGACAGGTTCTGATCGATGATCTCCCAGCCGGGCACGGCGGGCACATAGGTGTAGCCCAGTCGCTCGAGCTGCTTGACCGAGCCGCCGCCGCCCGTGCCGTCCACCAGCCGGATCAGCGGCATGCGCATGCCCTGGGCCAGCTTCTCGGGGTAGATCAGCTTTTCGTAAATGCTCGCGTCGCTCGCGCCGCCGCGCACCGTGAAATCGTCGCCGATGACCGCCACGGGCCGCCCGTCGATGCGGCCGTGGCCCGCCACCTGGTTCGTCGGCGTGAGGTCCGTCAGATGGTTGTGCGCGTCGTAGCTTGCCCAACCGCTGGCCGATCCGACCTCGCGAAAGGAGTCGGCGTCCAGCAGCGCATCGATGCGTTCGCGCACCGTGAGCTTGCCGTGCAGATGCTGCCGCTCGATCTTCTCGGGGCCGCCCATGCGGCGGACCATCTTGCGGCGCGCGTCGAGCGCGTCGAGTTCGGGTTGCCAGGTCAATTTCAATCCTTATGTGTCCGCGCGGTCCTGCTGCAGGAACATCGAGCGCAGCTTGTATTTCTCGACCTTGTTGGTCGCCGTGCGCGGCAGGTCGGCGATGAAGCGAACGTACTTGGGGCGCATGAACTTCGGCATGCCCGACTGCGCCCAGGCGTGGATGCTTTCCTCGGTTTCTTGCGCGCCTTCCTGCAGCACCAGGTAGACGACGACGTCGTCTTCATCACCCACGTGTGCGGGCACGGCGAACGCGGCGCAGATGGCCACCGACGCATGCTGGTTGAAGAGGTCCTCGATGTGGAAGGACGACAGGTTCTCGCCCCGCACGCGAATGCGATCACCCATCCGGTCGACGAACACGAAGGTTCCATCGGCCCGGCGCATGGCCGCGTCGCCGGTGTGGAACCAAGCGTTGCGCAGCGCCTTGGCGGTGGCCTCGGGCTTGCCGATGTACTCGGTGAAGATCGTGTTGCTGACCTTCGGGCGCAGCACGAGCTGCCCGACCTGATCGGCCTTGCAGAATTCGTCGCCCTCATCGACGATGGCGGCGTCAAAGAAGGGATTGGGTCGCCCCATGAAACCCTTGACGGTCGCCTGCTCGGGCCCGACTTGTGTCACGCCGAACGCCGACAGCCGGCGGGTGCGGGCTTCGCGGTCGTATCCACGGAACAGCGCGGCCGGCGTGCCTTCGCCGGGCGCGAGCTCCTCGATGATGGCCGTCATGCAGCTGCCGGACTCGGTTTGTCCGAAACCACAGCTCAYGACATCGATACCGAATCGGCGCGCCACCTGGTGATGGTTCATCGGCAACGGCTGCATGTGCACTTTGTTGAGGCTGTTGGCGCGGTCGTCATCGCGGGCCGGCGCATTCATCAGCCACGGGATCATGGCGTCGAGCAGCACCGCCGTCGTCGCGTTGACCTTGCGGGCCCGGTCCCAGAACTGCGTCGGGCTGAAGCGCTCCCAGCAGGCCACTTCGCAGCCGACCCAGATGGCGCGCGCGACGTTGAACATCGCACCTCCCACGTGGTAGAGCGGGAGGTCGTTGTAGATGACGTCCTCCTGAGTCAGCGTCAGGCGGCCGAAGAAGGTGTACTGCGCGATCCAGCGGTGCGGCAGCAATACGCCCTTGGCCGGCCCCGTCGTGCCGGAGGTGTAGACGATGTTGGCCGGATCGTGCGGCGCCAACGCAATTGCGGGGCGGGCGTGGCCCGAGCACGCGGCCTGCCAGTCGAGCACCTGGATGCCCTGGGGGACCGGCACCGGCTGCGCATCGCGCTGCGGACACAGCACGAGCACGGGCTGCACCTCCAGGCTGTCCCAGATGTCGAGCACGGCCTGCAGCCCCGTGGCATCGACCACCAGCATCGCGGCGCCAGTGTCGTTGAGTTGATAGGCCAGCAACCGCCCGGAGAAGCCGAAGTTGACAGGTGCATAGACCGCGCCCGCCTTCCAAACGCCGAACATGGCCTGCGAGGCGATCAGCGGATTGCGCGTGAGGACGCCTACCGGCGTGCCGACCGCGGTGCCGTGTCCGGCCAGGAAACCTGCGATCGAATCGGTGACGGCACCGAGTTCAGCGTAGCTCAGGAGCCGGTCTTCCTCCCCGTAGTAGAAGCAGCGGGCCTGCGGACGCTCGCGCGCCCAACGGTCGAGTTGCGCGACGACGAATTCGCCGCTCTCGGCAAAGGTCGCCAGAAGCTCTTGCTTCGAATCCATAGCTGTCTCCTTTGTTCGTGCCTCCTGTCTCGGAGGCTGGCGCCAGGGGCGCGTCGCCCTTTTTGGGCCCTTGTCTCTTGCGCCGCATTATTGCGTCATTCGGTCAACCGTCAACAGTTAACCGTGTAACATGACGGACACCTCGCCGGAGAAATAGAATGCGGCGCCGAGACTGACCGTCGGCATTGGCCCGTCCGGGCTTCCCCATCCTTGTCCATGCATGCTCATCCCCGCCCCTGACACCACAGCCCCAAGGGGGTTCAGGACCACGACGGTTGCTGAGCAGATCGCCGAGCACCTGTCCGCCCAGATGGTGGCCGGCGTGCTCAAGCCACGCGAGCAGATCGTCGAGCACAAGATCGCCGAGTTGTTCGGCATCAGCCGCGGGCCTGTACGCGACGCGCTGCGCATTCTCGAGAAGCAGGGGCTCGTCAAGATCGAACCTCGCCGCGGGGCCAGCGTGGTGGAGATGTCGCTCAACGACGTCATCGATCTCTTCAACGCGCGCGCCATGCTGCTGTGCCTGTCGGTACGCTACCTCGCCGTTGCGCAGGACGCGGAGCGCATCGCCCAGATGGATGCCAAACTGCGAGAGTTCGAACTCGCGGTAAACGAGCCATCTATCACCGCCGACGGCTTCATGCGCGCATTGGGCCGCCTCGGCCTCACCATGCTCAATGCCACGCCGAGCCAGCCGCTCATCAGCGCCTTCAACAGCCTCTCGCACGCCACCGTGTGGCGACAGGTCTGGAAGGATCACGCCTTTGCCTACGAATCCGTCGAAGGTCGTCAACGCTGCTACGAAGCCTACCGACAGGTGTTCGATGCGATCCGCGCGGCGGACGCCGATCGCGCCTCGATGGCCATGGAGCGCTTCTCCGTGCTCGTGCGAGACACCATGGTGGAGCGCATGCGGCCGCAGCGCGCCGAAAGCATCGACGAATTTCGGCTGCGCTGCTTTTGAGCCTTCAGGACATTCCGTTGCCGTTGGTCAGCCGAAAGCCTGAGGGACTTTCTGATCGCCGAACTCGCGAGCCCAACTGAACAGRCCGAGCGCCGGGGACGTTCCCCAAGCCGTCCTGCTCGAGCGACGGCAAGACACGTGTTCTAGTCTGAACAGCGGGCTCGTTCTTAGCCAGTCCCTTGTCGCGGGTCTTGCGGTGATCGAGCAGGGTCTGGATCACGTGAAATGGGTGCTCGACCTTGGCCCGGATGCTCGCCTCTAGCTGCGCGTCCTTCTCGAACAGCCCCGCCCACTTGCGCTTTGAGTTCGGTTGTCGGCACTTGCCCGGCGGCATTGCGACATGCTCCTTCGGAGCCTTTCGCTTCTGCGCGCTTGCACACCCCGGTCATCCGCATCGACTTCACAGATCCGCTTCCTCATGTGCGCTGAGCCGTCCACAACGGAAAGACGAGCTTGACATCGGGCCACACTCACAAAAGAATATACGACCGCCTAGCGGTTTATTTCATCCGCTTAGCGGATATTGAAAGGAGACATTCAAGTGAGATCTTTGAGCGCTCGCACATTTCAAAAAGGGTGCAGCTGTCTGTGCGCAGGATTGGTTCTTCTTGGGGCGATAGGCTCGGCGCTCGCCTCGCCACCTGATCCGTACCCAACAAAGCCGATTCGCCTGCTGGTCGGCTTCGGCGCAGGCGGGCCGACGGATCTGACGTTCCGCAAGCTCGCAGAGCTAGCCGGCAAGCAACTCGGCCAGTCGATCATCATCGAGAACAAGCCGGGCGCAGGCGCGACACTGGCACCGTCGAACATGGCCCGGATGGACAAGCCGGACGGCTACACGATCGCCGCGGCCACCGCCGGCCTTCTTCGCTTCCCGCACTTGCAGAAAGTCGATTGGGACCCGACGCGCGATTTCACCTGGATCGCCGGACTGGGTGGCTACACCTTCGTATTGGCGGTCAAGGCAAATTCCCCCTTCCGCACAGCCAAGGAGCTTCTCGACTACGGAAAGGCGAACCCTGGAAAGCTATCGATCGGGACCGCGGGTGCCGGCACGACCATGCACCTTCTTTCCGAAGCGCTGGGTGGCATGTCGGGCACCCCGGTGACGCACATCGGCTTCAAGAGCAGCAGTGAAGCGGCGACCAATCTCATGGGCGGACACGTCGTCGCGACGCTCGACGCCGCGGGGAGCGTGATCCCATTCGTTCAGTCTGGCGACCTTCGGCTGCTGATGAGCTTCGATGCGGAACCCGCAGCCTGGATGCCCGGGGTGCCAACGGCAAAGAGCCTGGGATACGACCTGGTCTATCCGGCACCCTATGGCGTCGTTGGCCCAAAGGGTATGCCGCCGGATGTCGTGGCCAAGCTCAACGCGGCCTTCAAGGCAGCCATCGATACGCCCGAGTACGCCAAGCTGCTGGAAACGCTGCGTCAGACCTACTGGTACAAGGGCTCGGCCGACTATGACAAGTGGGCGCGCGAGTTCTATGTGTCCGAGCGTTCACTGGTCGAGCGGGCAAAGCTGGGTGACCGCAAATGAAGATATGCATCGCTGGAGCCGGTATCGGCGGCCTGACTGCGGCACTCAGTCTTCATGCGGCCGGCTTTGCCGATGTTGAAGTGCTCGAGGCCGTGAAGGACATTCGCGAGATCGGTGTGGGCGTCAACCTGCCGCCGCACGCGGTTCGAGAGCTCGTCGAACTCGGTCTCGGAGACCACCTTTCGCAGATCGGTCTGCCGACAGCCGAGCTCTGCTATCACGACCGGGAGGGGCAATTGATATGGGCAGAGACCCGAGGTCTCGCGGCCGGGTATCGCTGGCCTCAGTACTCGGTCCACCGTGGACGTCTCCAACAGCTGCTGCTCTCGGCAGTCACGGATCGCCTGGGCCCGGGCGCTGTACGCACCGGGAAACGCGCGACCGGTGTTGCTCAGCAGGAGGACGGTGTTTCGCTGAGCGTCGTGGATGCCCAGACGGGCTCGGAGGAGCAGGTTCACGCCGATGTCGTGATTGCCGCAGACGGCATTCGCTCTGCCGTCCGCACCAGCTTGTACGAGAGGCCCATTCCCCTGGCCTCCAACGGGTGGGTCATGTACCGCGGGGCAACGCCGTTCACGGCCTTTCGTGGCGGGCACACGATGGTGATCGTCGGCGACGAGGCGCAGCGGATCGTCGTCTACCCGATCGATGACGGCACGCTGAACTGGTTGCTGGTCAGGCCGATGCCCACGGACGAGCGCCCGCTCGCCGAGCTAGGCAACTGGAACCGGCGCGTTGATCCGGGCGTGATTGCGGCGCACGTTGCGAACTGGTCATTCGATTGGCTCGACATTCCCGAATTGGTGAGTTCGACCGCCGTCGCCTACGAGTATCCGATGGCGGACATCGATCCGCTTCCGAAGTGGAGTTTCGGCCGAGTGACCTTGCTGGGCGACGCCGCACACGCGATGTACCCGTTCGGCTCGAACGGCGCTTCGCAGGCGATCCTTGACGCGCGTGTGCTGGCCTATGAGCTTGCACGGCATGCCAACCCCGTTGAAGGGCTGCGTGCCTACGAGGCGGCGCGGCGCGAACAGGTCGCCAAGGTGCAACTGGCCAATCGCCAGCAGGCCGGCGACGTCATGGCCAGAGTGGGTGCACTGTCGCGTTCCCAAGCGCACGGCGCGGCGATGGAGGAACTGAAGGCCGTCGAACAAAGGTACAAGAACCTGGCAGGCTTCGACGTTGCCACCCTCAACGAACGCCCGTCGTGGACGGTGTCGCCCTGACCTCAGCGCACGCTTCAAGAACCAGATGGCCCTCGCACCTCGACCATGTCGAAGCGCGAGGGCCATTCCGCAGAAGGTAGGCCCGCAATCAGGCTAGACGGTCGACGCGTTTCCCAGAATGACCGTGCTCTGGCTCGAAAGCGTTCCACCGTTGCCATGTGCGATGGCGGTTGCGCAATTCGGCACCTGGCGCTTTCCGGCCTCGCCTCGCACCTGGCGCACCGCCTCGATCAGAACGAAGACGCCGTACATGCCAGGATGACAGTACGAGAGGCCACCCCCGTTCGTATTGACCGGCAGACGGCCACCCGGTGCAATGGCACCGTCCGCCACGAAGCGGCCACCTTCGCCCTTCGGGCAGAACCCCAGGTCCTCGAGGAACATGAGGGTGGTGATGGTGAAAGCATCGTAGACCTCGACAACGTCGATCTCGCTTGGCCTCAGGCCCGCCATCGCATAAGCAGCAGCACCCGAACGCACCGCCGCGGTGGTGGTGAGATCCGGCATCTGACTGATGTTCAAGTGCGAAAGCGCTTCTCCGGTTCCCAGCACGAACGCAGGACGCGATTTCAGATACGCGGCGCGTTGCGCAGAGCACAGAATCAATGCGCCGCCACCGTCAGTGACCAGGCAGCAGTCGCGCACGGTCAGAGGACTGCTGAGGACCCGTGCGCTGAGGACCTCCTCAACGGTCAGCGGCTGTTTTTCCCATGCCTTGGGGTTCAACAGGGCCCAGTCCCGTGCGGCCACTGCGATCTGTGCGAGCTGCTCCCGAGTGGTTCCAAACTCGTGCATGTGCCGCGAGGCCGTCAGTGCATAGGAACTCCCGGTGTAGATCGGACGGTACGGCGCCTCGTACGGGTTGGCATCGGGCGCCGCGACGTTCGAGCGCCCCATGCTTCGCTGCGTGCTGCCGTACGCGATCAAGGCAACATCGCACAGACCGGCCGCGATGGCAGCTTGTGCATGGGCGACCATCGACATGAAGCTCGAACCACCAATGTTGGTGCCATCGTGATAGCGCGGCTGCAGGCCAAGATATTCACACAACGCCAGCGTCGGCATCCGGCTCTGCGATGTCGTGGCGAAGACGCCGTCGATATCGCCGAGCTTCAGGCCGCAATCTGCAAGGGCACGCTGCGTCGCCTGGGCCATGAGGTCCAGCGGGGACATGCCCGCCGCGACTTCTCCGAGGTCGGACTCTGCGACACCGACGATCGCGCAGCCGCCCCTTCGCATGGGATTGGTCATGCATTTGTCTCCAGCTCGAATACGGGATAGGGAGGCGTTCCATCGTCAGGAAGGAACGCGCGAAAGCGCACACGCATACCGATGCGCACGTCTTCAGCAGGAAGGCCCTCGATGCGGCTCATCAGACGGAATCCCTCGGCCATGTCGACGAGCACCACGTTGTAGGCGAGTGAACCACGCGGACTGATCACCGTGACGGCATACACCGTGCCGATGCCGGCGCTCACACGCCATTCGAGTGAATCATTTCCCGTGCGCGGTGCGATCACCCGGGGGTAGAAAACGGCGCAATCGCCAATGGCGTCGTACTGGTAGGCCAACTGGCCGCGCCGCAAGTGGTCCTGGAAGCGCGCCAGCGGGGAGAGCACGCCCTTCGACGGGGACGAAACTGCGTTCGCTTGTGTCATGGCTGCCTTCAGATCAGGCCTTGCTGCCGGTACGACGCAAGGGTTTCCTCACTGCATCCGAGAAGGCCGCGCAGCACATCGTCGGTTGAATCACCGAGCCTTGGGGGCGGACGGTCGTAGACAGGTGGCGTTCCTTTCAACCGCAGAGGGCTTGCGATCGTGGAGACCGTGCCTCCGCCGGGGCCCTCCATGTCGACGCGCAGCTTGCGATGGCGCACCTGCTCCTCTTCGAACACCTGCTTGTAATTGTTGATCCGTCCGCAGGGCACCCCGCGTGATTCCATGCGATCGATCCACTCCTCCGCGGGACGGGTGAGCATCGTGCGCTCCAGTTCCGGGATCAGCGTCTCGCGTCCCACGACCCGGCCGGTTGCCTTCAGCCAGCGCGGGTCCTCGGCGAGATCGGTCCGCTCTATCGCGGCGCAGTACTGTTGCCATTGCCTGTCATTGCCGACGGCGACCACGACCTGGCCATCCTGCACCGCGAAAACCTGGTATGGCACCAGACTCGCATGGGCGTTTCCGTACCGATGCGGCACCTTCTCGTTGGCGAAGAAGCCCGTGACCTGATTGCCGCCCAGGGCGACGATGCAATCGAGCAATGCCATGTCGATGTATTGGCCACACCCGGAGACCGTCCGGTGCTGGAGTGCGGACAGTATGGCGATCGTCGAGTACATCCCCGTCATGACGTCGGCGATCGCAATTCCGGCCTTCTGCGGGCCGCCACCAGGCAGTGTGTCTGCTTCACCGGTGATGCTCATCAATCCGCCAACGGCCTGGAACACGAAGTCGTAGCCGGGCTTGTGCGCACTCGGCCCGTCCTGACCATAGCCGGTGATCGAGCAGTACACCAACCGGGGATTCAACGCGCAGAGGCTCTCGTAGTCCAGCCCATAGCGTCGAAGGTCGCCGACCTTGTAGTTTTCGATCACGACATCGCTGATCTGCGCCAGTTGCCGCACCAGCGCCTGCCCTTCGGGGCGAGACAGGTCGATCGTGACGGATCGCTTCCCGCGATTGGCGGCCGCATAGTACGTCGAGTCGGGCGCGCCTCCTGACCGATCCTCACCCTGAATCCAGGGAGGGCCCCATCCACGCGTATCGTCGCCAACGCGGGGGCGCTCCACCTTGATCACCTCRGCGCCCATGTCCGCGAGATTCTGTGTACACCATGGTCCTGCCAGCACCCGCGAAAGATCGAGCACGCGCAAGTGCGAGAGCGCACCGGGACCCGAAGGTCGAGAATTCAAGCCGTCGGTAGTCAACGTTTGCTCCTAGTCAATCTTGATATTGGCGTCGGCGATCACCTTCGACCATTTGGTGATCTCGGCATCCACGAATGCGGCGAACTGTGGCTGCGTCATCGTTCCCGGTTCCGCGCCTTGTTGAGCGAACTGCGTGCGGATGTGCTCCGACTGCAGCGCCTTGAGCACATCGGCCGATATCTTGGTGACGACCTCCGGCTTCATTCCAGCGGGTCCGTACAAGCCAAACCAGGCAGTGGCATCAAACCCCTTGAGCCCGGCTTCATCGATCGTGGGGACGTTGGGCAACGCGGTTGATCGCTTGAGCGACGTGACGGCAAGCGCCCGTATCTTTCCCGCGTTGATGTGCTGAAGCACGCCCGGCACGGAATCGAACATCACGGGAATCTGCCCGCCCAACAGGTCGTTCAAGGCTGGCGCGGCGCCCTTGTACGGGATGTGAACCATGTCCACGCCGGCCGTCGTCTTGAACAGCTCGCCCGCGAGGTGATTGGCACCGCCAGTACCGGAAGATCCGAAGCTGACCTTGCCCGGGCTCAGCTTCGCGTAGTTGATGAGCTCGCGCACATTCTTGGGGCCGAAGTTCGGCGTCACGACGAGCACGTTCGGCACCGCGGCAATCTGGACGAGTGGAGTGAAGGCGGTGCGCGTGTCGTACTTGAGATTCTTGTAGAGCCCCGGATTGATCACGTGATGGGTCGCCGTCAGCATGAGCGTGTAGCCATCGGGAGRCTGACGCGTCAGCTGTTCGGAAAAAATGGTTCCGCTGGCACCGGCCCGGTTGTCGACCAGCACGGGCTGCCCCCACTTTTGCGACAGTTCGGTCGCAAGAAGGCGCGCGAAGATATCGGTCGTCCCGCCTGGCGGGAAGGGTACGACGAGCTTCACCGGCTGCGTCGGGAAATTATTCTGTGCATGCGCGGCGGTTGGTGCAGCAACGGTCGCGCAGGCCATGGCCAGCGCGCACGTCGGGCGCACCAACGCCTTGAGGGCGTTGATACTCACGATGTCTCCTCGATTGGTTCTTGAAACGATCCGTCGCGACCAGCTTCAGGCCGCGCTCGGGAACTCCACCATCGCTTCGCCGACCGCGACGGTCTCGCCGCGTTGGTTGCGCACCTGCACCTCCAGCGTCGCCCAACGGCTCTTGTCGGTCTTGCGCACTTCCTGGACCGTGGCGTGCGGCGTGATGGTGTCGCCGGGCTTGACCGGCGCTTTCCATCGCGTCTCCAGGCGACGCTGAACACCGCCGATGGGATACAACCAGTCGGTCAGCATCTTCGTGATCACGCCGAAGTTGTTCATGCCGTGCATGATGATTCCGCCGTACTGCGTCTTGCCGAAGCTGCCCTTCATGTAGTTGTCGTCCAGATGCAGAGGGTTGAAG